>JAKITI010000009.1 GCA_021648145.1 Gammaproteobacteria bacterium | reverse complement strand
AAATAACTGTCGCTAAATAAGGCACTCACATCAACTTTCCAGCCTTTTGAGTTAAAGAAGGGCAAGTACTGCAGCGATCGAACTCGGCTGCTCGCGCCGAGCCTTCCATAACGGCTTAATAAAAGAACTCTCATATTTAAGAAATTTTAGATTTATCAAAAATATTAGGCAAATCACGATACAACATCCTGTAACCACGCCAGGTATTACTTACATCTTGTGTTCCGCCACGAAGTAGTGAGAAAACCAAGCGATTAAGTGGTTCTAAAAACAATGTCACCCCCAAAAAAACCCAAGCTTGAAATGGCGAAAAGTGCTTAAATCCATATAACAAACGGCTACGTAATGAATAAAAAAGTCGGTGTGCTTTTACTTGGCTTGATGTACCTCCACCCAGATGAAAAGCTTGTGCTTCAGTGAGGTAAGACGTTTCCCAGCCTGACTGTTTAGCACGCAGTGAAAAGTCAACGTCCTCAAGATATACAAAGAACCGTTCATCAAACCCACTTAAGGATTCAAACATAGTCCGACGCATGAAAAAGAAAGCTCCAATCACGTGGTCGACTAATTTATCCGAATAATGATTCCATTCATCCATATGCACACCGCTTCCTCTTAGCCCTTGGAGTTTATTAAGCCCAACGGCCTGAGTAAAAAATCGTGATAGAGAAGGAAAGTATGCACAGGTACGAGCAACTTGCCCTTTTTCATCCACCAACTGAATCCCACAAATACCTACACCTTTGTTCACTTCATTTTCCATAAAGGCCATAGGTATATCCAATGAATTATCAAAAAGCTTAGTATCAGGGTTCAAAAAAAGAAGGTAACGAGAATTACATAGAGCCGCTCCTTGGTTACAGGCCGCACCAAAACCACGGTTAACTGAATTAAGAACAATATCAAGAGGTAAAGAAAGGGAGTCTAGACCCTTAAGTGAAGAGTCGCTTGAGCCATTATCCACCACGACTACACGACCTAGTGAAACACCACTATTCTGAGCCAAGATAATAGACTCTAAACAGTCGCGCAATTGCTGCCCAGCATTCCAGTTAACAATAATTATATCTAGTGATGCATTCATAGTTTTTTTTCAGAATTATTGATATTACCTGTATCTAACAACCAAATATTAATCAGACCGACTGGCAAAAATATTACCCAGATATAATCAAACTTTGCTAGATATGGGTTAGTCGCATTTGCAATCAAAAAACAAACAGTGCCTACAAAAACGGGCAACATATACACATTCAACCAGTGATCAGAGTGCATAATTTTCAAGCTCATCCAAAATATCCAAATCACTCCAACACTATAAAAAAGAAACCCGATTAACCCTGTTTGGAATAATAATGCAACATAACTCAACTCATAAGCCCAAGGCATATCTATAGAGCGTATAGAAGCAGAAGCTGATGCGCCATGACCTGCACCAAAAAATGGGTTTTTCTGCCACGCATCAAGTAGTGCAAAAAATTGCTCAGCACGCAACGATTCACCTACTCCCCCGCCACTAAATTTAAATCCAGCAACCAACTGCCCCCATATCATTACAACATCCAGACCAGCCACTAGAGTACCAAAGAAAAACAAAGTGCCTACCATCATCGATAAACCTGTAACTAAGCGCCAAAACTTCCTACTGGTAGCAACCCGGAATTGTCTGGCCATAAACATTCTCGCTATTATTACAATCAACGGAGAAATTGCCAATATTAGCCAAACAGCCCGGCGACCACTCAAAATCGCAATCACAATACCGAGAAAACAGGCAATCCATAACCATAACCTAAAAACAGATGTATCCTTATTAACAGGCCAAATAAGCACCATAGCAATAAGAAAAGGCACTAAGAAGTTAAGTGATGATATGTTATAAAGCCTATATTCTATATAGCCTTTATAAATCCCAATAGCCTGCCCCATATCTAATTTCAAATAAAGAAATTCAGGAAGCCATCCAATGGCATGTAACAAAAAAAGAATGGTATACAATGAAATAATTATCATCGAAAAAACCATTACCTTAAAAAGACCGTCTATGATTTTTTTACTACTAATCCCTGCAATCAAAAGCATATAAACAAAAGGCCATAACACATACACAGTACTCACTCGCAAAGCACCAGGAGCATTATTCAGCACACCTACCACTATAAACACCAACCCAATACACATCATAAATAATGTCCATCGTAAAATATCCATGTGCAGATGCACCGTGCCGTGCCTTAATAAAGCAATGCAAATCATCATTAAAATTATTGCCAGTAAAATAGCTTTAATTGGCTGATAAGTTGTAGGTACAAATAGCATCATAAAAAACAAAATATACGCAGGCCATACCAACCATTCATATCGGTATTGGAAAAACCATTTTCGAATATCAATATTCATATCGTGACAACATGTTTAATAAAAATTTTTGAAAGTGCTGCTTCAGAAAATTGAGGTGGAACATCATAACTATTATCTGTAATTATTTCACAGGCAGAAATAAATGATTCAGCCACCAAACCATCAGGATTTCTATAGTCTGTTAAAAAGAGTTGTTCCAATAATTGCCCAACACTCCATACCGCACCCGACTGTGTTGTTACAGTAAAAACTGGCTTTATAAGAGGTAAGTATTCGAATAACTTACTGGGTATTGCCGCTTGTGATACAGACAAAAGCAAAAGCCCATCAGCCTGCTGAAGAATCATCATCATTTCATCGCGTGGTACAGCATTCTTAATCTCGATTACCCAGCCTTTAGATTTAAATCGCTCTTTCCACAACGCGACCTCATCTACATCTGTCGCCTCTAGTTTTCCAAGCAATGTAACAACACCACAGGCTTTGCTACTTTCCAGACCCAAAAACAGCGCCTCAAGTAAGTGACCAACCTTTTGAGAAAGCCTAGATCCAGTAAATCGCCCTGCATGAACCAACTTAATTGGATCACTTTCGGAGCGGTTAATTATTTGTGTTAAGTTAAACAGCCCATCAGGGGGATAACCATTGGTTAAAACAACTGTTTTATCTTGGGTCAATGGCAAGCGACCGTTTAAAAGGGACTTCCAGACAGGTGATGTAACAAATATTTTATTCGCCTGCTCTAGTACTGTACGTTCAAGTCTAGCTTCACGCCATCGCTGTAACCTTGAATCACGTAAAAGTGGCTTCAATGGTTCATCTAACCATCCATCTCGCATATCAACAATCAGTTCAGACTTCAAATTTTTAGCTAAAATAGCAGCACCTATATGGGCTGATTCAGGTGGACTTGATGAAAGCACAAATGAAGCTCCAGATGAGTGTTCTAATACCGTTGGGTGTTTACCTGCTGCACGAGCCCACTGAATACCTGGATCGGGACAAAACAGCAAGTATGCCAATAAGCGACGTAGCCTATTCGGTTTACGCGTTTTAACTGGCTTACCATCCGGCTCAACATCACGATAAAGCCCTAATGGATCCCGAACAGTCAACTCTTCTCCCCACGCTTCAGAGCGCTGCCCTGTAACAGAGCCTGCACGAACCAGAACAATATAAAAACCTTCCGCAGCCAACCAGCGCACGAAACGATCAATCCGATAATTACCCACATGGCCTGCTTGTCGCCAGAAAGGAGCAAAGATAACTGCTTTTTTCATTTATTTAGATATCTCGTTATAATAATCAGCCAAATGCTCTGCCTGGCGTACTTGATGATACTCACTTTCTATATGCTTGCGCCCTTCTTTTGTCAAACTCAACCAATCGTCTGATTTAGATATCAGTGAATGTATGCATTCAGCTAGTTTCTTAACATCACGTTCCGGTGCTAAAAAATTAGCAAATGCAGAACCCACGACCTCAGGAATATCGCAGTGAGTGGTTGCCACTACCGGCATACCCGTTGCTAACATCTCAATGATAGAAACTGGTGCACCACCTTCGGTATCCCCATCTTTTGCAGTAACACTCGGCTGTAGAAAAAAGTGATGATTATAAGCCTCTTTTAACATTGATTGATGGGTTTGGTAACCAAGTAATCGAGTATGCTCTTTCAGACCACTATGCTCTAATTCCGAAAGAATAAATTCTTTTTCCCGGTGGCTCTCCAGATCCTGTCCTGCATCACCAATGATCGTCAATTGAATAGGTATCTTACGAGCAACAACTTGTAGTGCCTTAATCGCATAAGGGATACCTTTTTTTTCACGAAATGAGGCGGCAATCAATACCTTCAAAGGCTCATCGATACACCAACTACGAGGCTGAAATAGAATACTATCTACATCAACACCAAGATGTTGAACTTTAACTTTATGACTAGGACAACCTAGCAGCCTCACTACACACTCAGCCATGTGCGAACCTTCACACAACACCAAATCAACTTCACTAAATAATTGACGATACCGCTCTCGCCAAACGGGGCGCTGCATTGGAAGTTTATTTACATCCAGTCCGTAAAAAGTCACCACATGTTTAGCTTTGAGCTTTCGAATTGCTCCGAGGTTTGCCCACCCTACGTTACCGAAGTGAGAGTGAATAATATTTGTGCCAGATTTCCTGCTAATTTTCACCAAATAATTCAGGTACCGACGAACTCTTAATTTACGTAGCCCTTTATCCCACACCTGCCTAAAGCGTGATTCATATTCCAGGCAATGGAGATTTTCAACCGAAAATTGATCCAGATTTTCAGTACGTTCACAAACTACATGAGCTTCCACACCGAGTCGCTGCATCTGCTTAACCTGACTATACATCCAGGTCTGCGTCTGCGGCAGCCAAACGGGAAAGCTATGAACCACCTTCATTTTTTTATACTGACTTTCAATTTTTGAATGGCTCATTTCTTTATTACCGCTTAAAAAATAGTTGCAACTGCTCTTTCACAAACTCTTTCCTGAAAACAAAGTAAAGACCAACATAGGTCGCCCCTCCAAACAGAACCTGAAGAGTCAATTGAGCGACCGCTGGCAATGTTGATAAAAGTGGTGTTATACCAACAACTACCCCAACCATAGGTACAGCAAAAATGACTGGCTTAATCATCGAGCCAATAAACCCTGAAAAACAATTTCCAAGCAACCTTTTAACTATCGAATAATACCAAGCAAACAACAAAAGTGCTTGTAAACCCAGCAATGACCATGCAACCCCTTGAAGCCCCCCAACTTTAGCCCCTATAAATATTGTCAACGGAATAAAGGTAAACAACATCAAATTCCAGTAAAATGACCAATCTGCACGACCACACGCGAGAAGCAAACTCCCTCCAGCATTACCCGTAGAACGTATCAGTGAAAATAGGGCGAGCACCTGAATCAAAGGAACAATAGGCAACCATTGCTCTCCCAATACAACAGGAATCAATACGGGTGCCATAGCGGCAACCCCCATCAACACAGGTGCATTAATACTTGTCAATAAGTCTAACATTCTGAAGTACCCTCGTTTGAGCCTTACTTTGTCAGAGCTCACCTTGGCAAGTATGGGAAAAGCAACCTGGGTTAATACAGGGTTGATTTTGGAAATAGGTTGCAGTACCAAATTAAAAGCCATACTGTAATAGCCTAGTGCTTGAGAACCCAGTAATACTCCAATAACTAATTGATCGATACGGGAGTTAAAATAATTTAGTACATTTGCCCCCATTAAATGTAAACCAAATGACAGGTAAGATTTAACAGCCATATAATTAAAATAGAAACTGGGTAACATTTTCCGTTGCCACCCCACAAAAACCAACGACAGAGCTATCACTGAACTCTGAGCCAATTGCCCCCACACAAGTGACCATACCCCATACCCCTTCCATGCCAACATAATAGCCAACACAGTCCCAACAACTACGGCAAAAATTTCAATGATAGCCAACGGCTTAAACTGAAGCTGCTTTTGCAGCAACGCCTTGAACTGAACTCCCCAAGGCGAAATAAGAAAAGCGAGCGCAACCCACGGTAGTAACTGGTTCAGCTCTGGAGTGGAATAAAGAGCAGCAACGGCTGGAGTTATCAGCAACAATACGACGTACAACAAACCACCTAGCGCAATATTAAGCCAGTAGAGGCTGGATAGTTCAATATCCGTTGGGTTAGGTCGCTGAATAATCGCTTCACTCAAGCCCATCTGAGCAAACAATTCTGCAAAGCCTATTACAACTAACATCATCGCCAACAAACCAAATGCTTCCGGCCCCAGAATACGACCCAATACTACCAAGCGTATTACCTGGGTTATGGTAACCAGTATCATAGAGAGCGTAGTCCAGCGAACACCTCCCACTGCCGCTTGTGTAAGTGACATTTATAACTTCCTGACGACTACCATATACATCCATGCCCATTGTTCGCTTTTGTCAATACGATCCAGGATACAACTAATATCCTTAATTTTTTTAAGTGTACTCTGAAGAATCACTTGAGCCAAAAAAAAATTTGTAGAAGCATTAATTAGTCTGAACATAGTTTGTTTTACGCCTGCTTTCGAATTACTCTTGCAGGAATGCCTCCAGCAAATACATTTTCAGGAATATCGGTGGTAACGACTGAGCCAGCAGCGATAACAGCTCCAGACCCAATAATAACACCAGGGCTGATTACTACGTTTGCAAATACAGTAACATCACTACCTATAAGGACAGCTTCAAAAATATGATGGTTAATGTCTTTAGAATAATCTGTTCTACTAGCAAAGATGGAAACATTTGGACCACAATCAAACCTTTCACCAATATGCACTCCTCCATATCCGCACCCATAGATCACGCAGTTTGGAGAAATAATGCTACCATCGCCAATCACAATTGCCCCAGCAAAGTCACACCAGTCCATTCCACCTAAATGAAATATTGTTCCTGATTGAATTTTAACACTTAGCCCTAACTGAAGGTTCCTAATATCGCCTTTAAACATCACCCTCTGCTCAATAGAAACAGTAGGAAATTTTTTAAGCACATAAGACGAAGACTTACACTCACTCCAAAAATTCTTGAGATGCCTGAATATCACCTTTATTCGGCTCATGCTTTTTTCACTTTACTAATTATACTTGCTACTCTTGAGATGACCTTAAATCCAAAAGAATGAACCTGGATGACAGGACAAACAAGTTCCTTTGCACCAAAACTCCTTTTAAAACTCCGTACCCCTTCATGAGCACCGCTAGGATTAAAATCAAACCACCGATAACCATGTTCAGAGGAGTTTTTGATTATTTCATACATTAACAGATTGACAGGACGCATTTTAAAATACTCAGCCGAAGCTGCCCCATGCCAATAACCTACATGTTTTTTTGCATAAAGACATAATGCCCCCGCGACAACTTGATCATCATATATGGCCAACCAAAGTTTTATATTAGATGACGAAAGATCATACATATTTCGAAAAAGCATCCAGTCATATCTAGATGATACAGAGTCACCCCACCTCTTTAGCGAACCTTCATAAATTTCATAATAATCCTTCCAATCTTGAAGTGTAATTGCCTCTCTAATTTCAACCCCTGCTTTGCGTGCTTTGCGTGCGGCGGAAGCATGCCCCTTTGTCCATCCTTTGTATATCGTCTCGAAACCACATTTCAAGTCCAAAACATGGGTTTCATCGCTCTTTATATTTTTAGTATTTAGATTATGCTCAAAGGAATTATAAGGATTTAATCGCCATGTTAAATTTTTATAATTAGCTGCGATATATCCATGCAAAATACTTGCATGACTCTCCAATAGTTCACTAGCTGATAGCCAGCCACCAAATGTTCCTGCTGGGGACAACATATATTGTTTGACAAGCCCCTTTAATACCTGTTGCGACGAAAATGTTAATAGCGCTGACTTTCCATCTGAAAACGTAATAAGCTTCGCTTCAGGTCTCAATTTTCCTTGAGTATATTTTTGCCATACCTCTGCCCATTCACGAGAATGATAGTAGGTTGCATAATCACACTCTTCCCAAACACGACCCCACTCTTCTGCAGAAGGCAATCGTTCTTCCACAATCCTCAATTCCATTTTTATAAAACCTCCCCTACCACATCAATCACATCCGTCACATCCTTATCCGTCAATTTCGCAGACAAAGGTAAACTTATCGTCTGCCGTCCAATGCTCATCGCGTGCGGATAGTCTTCTGGCTTCCAGCCAAATGTCTGTTGATAGTAAGGGTGTTCGGGAATACTGAGGTAGTGCACCCCCACACCAATATTTCGTGCCGACATGGCACCAAGAAACTCATCCCGGCTAATACCACAATGCTGTTCGCCGATCAAAATGGTATAGAGGTGGTAGGCGTGACGGGTATCTGCTTCAATTTGTGCCGGTAAAGTAATAGGCAGATCGGCAAAAGCCTCATTGTAACTTTGCCATATTTCCTGACGTTTCAACCAGTACGTCTCAACTCTTCGCAACTGGTGGATACCGATGGCTGCTTGTAGATCCATCATGTTGTATTTGTAACCACACTCCACCACTTGATAATGTTTGTACCCCTCATCGCCAAAGCGCTTCCAGGCATCTTTACTCATACCGTGCAAACCCAACATTTTGATACGTGCGGCATCTTCCTCACACGTTGTGATCACCATGCCACCTTCACCTGTGACAATATTTTTGGTCACATAAAAACTGAAACAACCAAAATCACCAAAAGTACCTGCCTTTTGTCCATGATATTCAGTTTCTATAGCGTGAGCACAATCTTCAATAATTTTAAGTTCATGCTTATTGGCAATCTCACATAGAGCGTCCATATCGCAAGACCGCCCCGCAAAATGAACGGGGAGAATCGCCTTGGTTCTGGAAGTAATTTTTGCTTGCACCTCATTCGGATCAATATTCATAGTTACTGGATTAACATCAGCCAGCACTGGAGTGGCTCCAGCATGAATAATGGCATTAATCGTCGCACAGAAGGTGAGTGGTGTAGTAATTACTTCATCCCCTGCTCTAATGCCCGCAGCCAAAATACTAAGGTGCAGAGCAGCAGTGCAGGAATTTAGTGCCACTGCATTCTCTATTTCCTTATACTCGGAAAAATCCCGTTCGAACTGAGCCACCTTAGGGCCAGTACCGAGCCAGCCACTTTCCATTACGGCAATGACTTCCTCTATTTCGGCATTCTCAATGGCAGGGGAACCATAAACCAGCAACTCTTTTCTCATTTTATTCTCCGCTCAAATGTAACTGATTCATGCTAGTAATTTTTCTCAATCCAGTTTTGATAACTGCCATCCATCACCCTATGCCACCAATTTTCATTATCAAGATACCACTGCACAGTCTTCCTGATCCCCGCCTCAAAAATTTTTTCAGGTTTACAGTCCAACTCTTTAGTATCAAGAGGTCAGCTTGATCTTTATAATCAATGAGAACTATCCACTCCATTAAGTAGCCATTTACAAAAAAGGATTATCTGCAATTATTCCATAGTATTTTTGTGATGAATTAAAATCTTCAGAAAAGAGTCTGGAACATTTGGATCTTTCAGCAGCAGAAATTATCATCGAATCCCAGTAAGTCGTCCCATATTTTTGGTGCGTGTCAATGGCTCGGTATACAAGCTTCATATCCATTTTTGTAATTTTCAATAAAGATAATGCACTAATGGCTTCTCTTGCTTCTTCACTGGTTAAGGGTTCTGGGATTCGTTTAGTAACCACATTGAAAAACTCGCCAAAAACCTGAATCGACAACCAACCTTGGGCATTTCTAATATTTTTCAGAATCAAATCCTTTGCAATTTTTTGTTTTGCAGGATCTGAAGTATCATAGGCATACACCAAGATATTGGTGTCAAAAAATACACCTTCAGTCATAAAGATCTTCTCTAGTCCAGCTACGTTTCCCCATATCCCGCCCTAAAAGGTCAAAACTTCTTTCCAGCCTATTGATTTTACGTTCCTTTTCTGGATTTTCACGCTCGGCAACAGATTGAAGAAAATCCCTTATCATTGCAGTCATAGTGCTATTTTCATCAATTGCTATTTTCCTAACCTTTTTGATGACTTCATCATCTATATTTAGTGTAATATTTGTCATGATACACCCCTATTAAGTTTAACCCTTATTATGGTCGTAATCGTGAGATTGATCAAGCGCATCAAGGATGCCAGTCCGCTTGATCTCTTTTATTAAAGGCGTATATAAATGCTATTTTGAATAATTCCTATCCAGCCACTTTTTATAACTTCCATCCATCACCTCGCGCCACCAGTTTTCGTTATTTAGATACCATTGAATAGTTTTTTTAATCCCCGTCTCAAAAGTCTCTTTTGGTTGATAACCCAATTCATTCATTATCTTTGAGGCATTGATTGCATAGCGTCTATCATGTCCTAGGCGATCAGTGACGTGATTGATTAATTTGTTATGGGGCGCTCCTTTAGGATGATGCTCATCCATCAGTTCACAGACTAGGTTAACTATATCGATATTGGCCCATTCGTTGTTGCCTCCGATATTATAGACTTCTCCGATTTTGCCTTTTTTGAGTATCAACTCTATACCTTGGCAGTGGTCTTCTACATAGAGCCAGTCACGTATCTGTTTGCCATCTCCGTAGATCGGCAGTGGTTTGCCTTCCAGGCAGTTAACTATAGTTAATGGGATCAGTTTTTCCGGAAAGTGATACGACCCGTAATTATTGGAGCAGTTGCTGATTGTGGTGTTGAGGCCGTATGTATGTTGGTAACTGCGCACAATGTGATCCGATGCTGCCTTGCTCGCCGCATAGGGTGAGTTAGGCTGGTATTGGTGTTGCTCCGTAAAGGCTGGGGCTTTGGGTTCGAGTGTGCCGTAGACTTCATCGGTGGAGACGTGGTGAAAGCGATGCGCTGTTTTTTTATCGTCAAGCCAGACTTTTTTGGCTGCTTTTAGCAGTGAGTGTGTACCTTCAATGTTTGTTTTCAGAAAGGCATCAGGGCCGTGGATGGAGCGATCTACGTGTGATTCTGCTGCAAAGTGTACGAGGGTATCGATTTTCTCTTCTCGCAGCAGTTGTTCGATGCGATCGGTTTCGAGGATATCGGCATGAACGAAACTGAAGTTTTTTTGGCCTTCAACTGAGTCTAGGTTTGCTCGATTTCCCGCATAGGTAAGGGCATCAAGGGCAACCACTGTGCTCTCGGAATTTTGTTTTAACCAGTAGTGTACGAAGTTTGAGCCGATAAATCCGGCAGCACCCGTCACGAACAGTCGTCTGGCTTGGTGGCTCATAATTTTTTCCACTCTTTTAGTGTGTTATTTAAAGCGGCTTGCCAGTCGGGTTGCTCTATATCAAATATTTTCTTGATCTTACTGCAATCTAGTTTTGAGTTTTCGGGTCGTACCGCAGGGGTTGGATAGTCTGCGGTGGTGATGGCGTTGAGCTTGGGTATTATTTTTATTAAACCCATTTTTTTGCCTTGTGTGAGTATTTTTTCTGCAAAACCGTGCCAGGTTGTTGTTGGTGTACCGCTGTAGTGATAGGTTCCCCAAGGAAATGATGTTTGATCTTTTTCTGATAGCGCTTGCTCTGCGAGCTTTAATAGTGTGCTTGCGATATCCGCAGCGCAGGTGGGGCCGCCGTGCTGATCAGCGACGACACTGATTTCATCTCGCTCAATGGCAAGTCTGAACATGGTTTTGACGAAGTTGTTGCCTTCTGTTGCAAACACCCAGCTCACTCTTAAAATAATATATTTTTTGAGTATTTCTCTTATGGCTTGTTCTCCTTGCCATTTGCTTTGCCCGTAAACTCCGGTCGGGCTGGCTGGATCGTCTTCTTTGTAGGCTTGTTGTTTTTTGCCATCAAAGATGTAATCGGTGGAGATGTGAAATAAAGGTATATTGAGTGCTTGACTGATCACTGCCAAGTTGGTTGCGCCTTCTTTGTTTACTGCGTACGCAACTTCTATTTCTTGCTCAGCTTTATCTACGGCAGTATAGGCAGCTGCATTGACGATTATGTCGGGCTGGTGTTCGTTGACTATTTTTTGAACACTGTCCGCCTGGGTGATGTCCAGTCGGTCTTGGTCAAAGGCAACTATCTCATGATTGAGTGCTTGACCTTGTTTGACCAGCTCTGTTCCGACCTGGCCATTACAACCTGTAATTAATATACGCATCTTTTTACTCTCCAAAAACGGGCAGCTTGTCTTTGCTCTGCTCATTCAGTTTTGGATTATGGTTATCTTTTTCGGACAGGGTGTAATCCATTTGTGGCCATTCGATGCCGATATCGGCATCATTCCAAGCGATGCCTTGCTCTGACTGTGGATGGTAATAGTCGGTGCATTTATAGATGAAGTCGGCTTCATCGGAAAGCACGCAAAAGCCATGGGCAAACCCGGGGGGCACGTAAAACATACGGTGTGTTTCATCGTCTAGTATAATGCTTTCCCATTGGCCAAAAGTCGGCGAACCTTGTCGAATATCGACAGCAACATCGAATACTTTTCCACGACTGACACGCACCAGTTTTCCCTGAGGTTGCGTGAGTTGGTAGTGTAAACCACGTAAGACACCTTTTTGTGATCGCGAATGGTTATCTTGTATAAAGGACTTTGTAATACCCGATTTTTGAAACGCTTCTGCTCTATAGGTTTCGAGAAAAAAACCTCGGTTATCTCCGAAAACTTTAGGCTCAATAATGAGTACGCCTGACAGTTTGGTTTTTATAATATTCATGTTTTGCCCTTATATTTGAGCACTTCTTTTAGATATTGTCCGTAGTCATTTTTTGAGAGTGGCTGTGCAAGCTTGGATAGTTGCTTTGCATCAATATAACCCAGACGATAGGCGATCTCTTCTGGGCAGGAAATTTTTAATCCTTGGCGCTCCTCTATGATTTGAATGTAATTCGATGCTGCTAACAGAGATTCATGAGTGCCTGTATCAAGCCATGCATAACCTCGCCCCATCACTTCTACATTAAGTTCGCCGCGTTCAAGATAGACTTTGTTTACATCGGTAATTTCAAGCTCCCCTCTTGGAGAAGGCTTTATGTTTTTTGCGATATCGATGACATTATTATCGTAAAAATAGAGTCCCGTGACGGCATAGTTCGATTGTGGATTGACTGGTTTTTCTTCCAGATTAATCGCTTTGCCTTGCTCGTCAAAACTGACAACACCGTAGCGTTCAGGGTCTTTGACGTAGTAGCCAAAGACGGTGGCTCCTTTTTCTTTTTGGGTGGCGGCATGAAGTAGTTTAGGAAAGCCATGACCAAAGAAGATGTTATCACCCAATACAAGGCTGACGGAATCATTTCCTATGAACTTTTCACCGATAATAAACGCTTGCGCCAATCCATCGGGGCTTGATTGGACGGCATATTCAATAGAAAGCCCCCATTGACTACCATCTCCGAGCAAGGCTTCAAAGGAAACTTGGTCTCTAGGAGTCGTTATTATTAATATTTCCCGTATGTCCGCCAGCATTAATGTTGATAGCGGATAGTAAATCATCGGCTTGTCATACACCGGCATCAGTTGCTTACTGACTGATAGAGTCAGCGGGTAAAGACGGGATCCTGTGCCTCCTGCTAATATAATACCTTTCATTTAATATTTCCTATTCCAATAAACCCACTCTGCCGCCAAGCTTCATAAAGAATAATCGAAACCGCATTAGACAAATTTAAACTACGACTATTTTCCACCATTGGAATTCGAATACATTGACCTTCAGGAATCGTTTCTAATACTGAGTCAGGCAAACCTCTGGTTTCAGGGCCAAAAAGCAATGAATCTCCTGTTTTAAACTCGATTTCCGTATGATTTTTTTTACCTTTCGTCGAGCAGGCAATAATTCGCTCTGGCTGAGCGGCTTCAATATATGCATCTAAACCCGAATAAACACTCACTGATGCAAATTCACTATAATCCAGACCTGCACGACGTAATTTTTTATCGTTCAGTTCAAACCCCAGTGGCTGAATCAGATGCAACCTTGCTCCAGTATTGGCACAAAGGCGAATAATGTTACCCGTATTTGGAGGAATTTCTGGCTCAAATAGAACAATATGAAACATAACATACAAACGCTGGTCGAAATTGAGAGAGATTATACATGCAAAGAATAACAGCATGTATAAATTCTGTTTATTTGTGTAGATAACATGTGGATAAAAAAAGGGATTATTAAAACTCTAAGTTATCCACATTTTATTCAGAGCTAATACAACCTTTAAAACTAACTTATCATGAGAGATATATATAAACTAACTGTTTAATAGTAAAAACTATTTTTAACTTATCAACAGATTTATAGGGCTCTAATAGTAATAATAATAAGTTTTTTTTAATATCTTTCTATTTAATAAATAACAAAGAAAGGTCATAAAAATGGTGCCGATAAGGGGAATTGAACCTCTGACCTACTGATTACGAATCAGTTGCTCTACCAACTGAGCTATATCGGCACATAAAAAAGGATACAAACTTTAACTACTAAATCTCAGTTTGTTGGAAACAATTATAAAAAAAGGAATAATTTGATACAAGATCTTGTAGTATTTATTTATACGAGATAAAAAATTTGAGTAAAGAATAAAATATGGCCTCTATAAAAAGCAGCTTATCTATTTTACTGATTATTTTTCTTATTGCAGTCACGGCTGTGCTATCAAAGAATATTTCAGTTCAATCTATACAAAAAAATGAATCTGTTTTTCATAATCAACCGCTTGTTTTTGAAAAAAATATGGGACAGTTTGATTCAGGTATCGATTTTGTCTCTCGCAATGATCATCTGAATCTCTATTTAGCTGCAAATTATGCAAAAATTTCATTTTCTCGATCAAACACAGCCAACAATATAAAAATAAAATTTCTTGGTGCAAATAATCTTTCTAAAGTTCAAGGAATAAATCAAAAATCAGGAAAAATTCATTATTTTTCAGGACAAAAAAAAGAGGCTTGGCAGAATAATGTGTCTCTTTATGAAAAAGTGACTTATCAATCCATTTATCCTGGTATTGATTTGATTTATCATGCTAATCATGGTGTGCTTGAATATGATTTCGTTGTGGCACCGAATATTGACTATCAAACAATCAAATTAAAATTTGAAGGGACTGAAAATATTGAGCTAAGTGAAACAGGCGATCTTCTGCTTTACTTTAATCAAGGCACTATTGTTCAAAAAGCACCGCTGGTTTATCAGGAGAAAAATAATATAAAACAAATAATAGAGAGCCAGTATTTATTGGCAGATAATAACGAAGTCTCATTTTTGATTGCTGATTATGATGAAACAAGAGCGCTTATTATTGATCCTGTACTCACTTATGCCAGTTATTTAGGGGGCGCAGACAACGAAGAGGGTAATGATATTGCTGTCGATAGTGATGGCAATACTTATATCATTGGAAGTACAAAATCTGTTGATTTTCCCATAAATAATTCACTTCAAGATCAATATGGGGGTGGAGAGTACGATCTATTTATCAGCAAATTTGATGTTGATAATACCCATATTTTTACCTCCTATTTAGGCGGGTCAGGTGATGATAAAGGCTTATCTATTGCTGTAGATAATAATTATATCTACATTGTTGGTGAAACCAATTCCAGAGATTTTCCAACGATGCTACCGATACAGTCCGCTTTGGCTGGTGATAAAAACTGTAATGAAGGCAAAGATGATTGTAATGATGCTTTTATTGCCAAGCTGAGTGCTGATGGATCAACACTTCTTTTTTCAACTTATTTAGGGGGTGATAACAAAGAAATTGCTCGCTCTATTGTTGTTGATGATGAAGAAAATGTTTATATCGCAGGTGTGACAACTTCCTATAATTTTCCAGTACAAAATGAAATTCAAAGTACTTTAAAACAGCAGGAAGCTTCAGCCAGTGAATTAAGAAGAAAGTGCGGGGTTAATCTAAATATCAAAAATCATGGTGATGCTTTTATCAGCAAGATTGACACTAATAATTTCAATTATATTTTTTCCACTTACTTCGGTGGCACATGTGTCGATGCCGCTTTTGGTATTGATCTGGATAATAGTAAAAATATATTTGTAACTGGGATGACAGCATCGCCTGATTTTCCAGTTCAAGTTGATAGTGATCTTTGTTCTAATTCTGAAATAGAAGAGGAAACATGTTTGCCATTCCAGGAAGACTTTAAATTTCAAACTGATATTTTTTTACTAAAACTGAACCCTGAAGGTAACAAGATATTATATTCAACCTATTTTGGTGATGATGGCGCTGAAGTCGGTTTGGATATTGCTGTTGATCATGCTGGAGCCGCGTATATCACCGGCTATACTGACTCACCAAATTTAGCTCACTTAAACCCTTTTCAAGGAAGTCATGGAGGTCAAAGAGATGCTTTTGTTGCCAAATTCAGTTCAGAAAAAGGTGGGCTTCTCTACTCCAGTTATTTAGGGGGAGATAAAGATGATGAAGGTCACAGTATTGCGGTTAATACTCAATATGAAGTTTATATTGCTGGAAAAACAAGCTCTGATAATTTTCCTGTTTGTAATCCAATAAGGAGTGTTTATGGAGGAAAAGGTGATGCTTTTATCTCTAAGTTCTATCTCCCTTCTGATGAAAAAAGACTGGATAGTAACCTTTGTAAAATCCCCATGAGTAACGATGACCCAGGTTTACTTAAACTCGAGTATTCCAGTTATCTCGGTGGAAGCGCTAAAGACTCCATAAAAAGTATGGTACTAGATGAAGATATAAATTTTTCTGAAGTTCTTTTGGTAGGAAAAACAAAATCAACTGATTTAACAACAGTTAACCCTTTAGCAGGGTTCACAACGAACCAAGGCAAAGAGGATCTTTTTATTGCCAGATTAGAAGATAAGGGTAACCCGATTGATCTTTCCATTCTTGTCGATGATGTGCAAGATCCCGTGGAAGGTGAAGAAGATCTAAATTATATTATCACTCTGACAAACCAAGGTTCAAATGATGCAAATGACATTGTTATTTCCAGCACCTTATCTGAAGGTTTGGATTATATTTCGCATACAGTTGATGAGGGCGAATGTATTTATTCAAATTTAGTGGTGAAGTGCACTTTTGATCGGCTTGTGGCGAATAATCATGTGAATGTCAATATATTAGTTCGTGCAAGTCGGGGAGGTGTGCTGAGTAATACGGTACAAATTATAAGAGCCAATGAATCTGACCCGAATCTTTTAAATAATCGCTCTTTTGAAGAGACCAAAGTAGGTATTAAAGGCGGTGGTGGTGGTACTTTTAGTGCTATTAATTTATTATTTTTATTATTTTATACGGTTTTATTATCGAGAAAGCGTTTATGAAATATTCAATGAAAACCTTTTTAACTGTTATATTTTTAGCTCTCTTTATTTCATTTAAAGTTACTGCTAATCCTCTTGCTAATTCATCATTCCCAAGTGTGGATGGTGTGGTTCATTCGGTGGTTGAAGATAGTGCGGGTGGCTGGTTTATTGGGGGTGAATTCAGTGCTGTAGCAGGGGTTTCAACTAAAAATATTGCACGTATCAATTCTAACTATACTTTAGATGAAACCTGGAGCCCTAGCATTAATGGCTCGATACAGTTTATGATTTTATCAAAAGATGTCCTTTATGTTGCAGGGAAGTTCAGTGAAGTAGATTACCTGGCAAAATCTGACTCTGAAGAAATAACAACCATTACAAGAAACAATCTTGCGGGATTTAATCGTATTAATGGACAGCCTATGGCCTGGAACCCTGATGCAAATGGCTCTGTTCGTCAAATTATTTTAGATGAAAGTTGTAAAATGGCATTAGTCAAAGGTGAGTTTAGCCAGGTTGGGGGAACTCCATTTATAAATGAAGCACGTGTATCAACCATTCAACCATCAGCAGTTTGGGTGATTGATGAAACAATCAATCAACAAGATGTCGCAAATAGTGATCCAGATGCCCCCACGGTTTGGGTGACTCCGGCAGGTGGGATGTTTACAAAATCACAGGTGGCTACTTTTTCATGTAATGCGGGGGCAGGCAAAGCAGAAAATGAAGGGTGTACAGTTTACTGTGATGCTAGAAGCTTTCCTGGCCCGCCAACTACAGAAGAGTTAAATGAGTTTACGGGCCCTGTTGCTAACTCTGAATTTGCTTGTGATATACGCAAGCGACTCGGTGGCATTACAAATCAAATTGTCTATATTAAATTTTTAGCTGTAAATGAAAATGGAACCCCAAGTGAGATGCAGACAAAAGTATTTCTATTTGATCCCAAAAGACCCTTAACAACGGCGTGTCCATCAACAACAGTTTTCGATTCAAAAACAAAAAAAGTCACACTCCATTGCAGTGATATAGGTAAAGGGTGTGGTAAAACATATTATTCAACGGATGGCACTTACCCAACAGTTGATAATGCTTTAATCTATGAGGGTCCGTTTGAGTTGGATGGCAATAACACAAACTATATTGTACGTTTCTTTTCTGAGGATGAGGCGGGTAATCAAGAGGCGGTTAAACAAGAGAGTTATATCGGAATTTATGGAGGCTTTGGTGCGCTTCATCCGTTGTCTATTTTACTACCACTTTTGATTTTAGTTTATCGGCGTATCACATAAAAAGGAGCTGATGATGGCGATCAGGGCTTATCAAAAAATCGTTCCACAAATTGCACCCTCAGTTTATGTGGATGAAAGCGCTCAGGTTATTGGTCAGGTTGTTATCGGTGAAGATTCATCAGTATGGCCTTTGGTGACAATACGCGGTGATGTGAATCATATTACGATTGGAGCGTGTAGTAATATTCAGGACGGTTCAATCCTGCATGTGACTCATGCCAACCAAGAAACTCCAGAAGGCTACTCTTTAACGATCGGAAATCATGTCACGGTGGGTCATGGCGTTATTCTACATGGCTGTACGATTGGTGATTATTGTTTGATAGGAATGGGCGTGACGATTCTTGATGGCGCGGTGATTCCACCTTACACCATGATTGGTGCGGGTGCTCTTGTATCGCCAGGTAAAATTCTTAAAGGTGAGTCACTCTGGTTGGGGCAACCCGCACGTAAAGTACGATCACTGACTCAAGAAGAAAAAGACTTTCTACACTATTCAGCAAAGCATTATGTCGGACTAAAAAATAACTACCTAGACTCCATTTAAAGCATATTTAATCGCTTTTATACGCCGTTGCCATAGCTTATTTGCGAATGCTTGACCTTGGAGCCCCATCTCTAAAATCTCTTTTGTATTAACTGCGGCAGCAGCTCTATATGCCTGCCTAAAAATCTCTATTTGAGGATAGGGTTGATCTTCCATTCCTAACCTACCTTGTGAATCTGCCAGGCAGGTGATTAAAAATTCTTCAAAGCGCTCTGGTCGACGAAATGCATCCAGTGCCTGAATTGTTTTTAGCAGCGTGCTCGTTTTAAGTTCTTCAGCACGGTGACAGTGCGTGTGATAGCGCGTTACAAGAATAGCAAGGTCACGATGCTCACGAGGCACACGAAGACGCTTACATAACACCTTGGCTAATTTCACACCACGCTCTTCATGACCTGAATGTTTGGGTAAAATATCTTTAGGAGTGTTACCTTTACCCAAATCGTGAACCAGTGCTGCAAAGCGAATGGTTGATTCACTGGATAACTGTGCAGAACGATCCAATACCATCATTGTATGTATGCCAGTATCAACCTCAGGGTGATATTTGGCATTCTGTGGCACGCCATAAAGACTATTAACTTCTGGAAACAGTGGCTTTAATGCACCACATTGGCGTAATACTTCAAAAAAAATGGAGGGTTTATCTTCACATAATGCACGAACCACTTCAGCCCAGACACGCTCAGGAACCAATGCATCCACTTCTCCACTTGTCACCATACTTTTCATCAGAGTAAGGGTTTCATCGGCAATATAAAAACCAAATGATGCAAAACGAGCTGCAAAACGAGCGACTCGTAATATTCGCACAGGATCTTCACTAAAAGCGGGGGAGACGTGACGTAAGCGGCGGTTTTTTAAATCTTCAACGCCACCAAAGGGGTCAACGACCTCTCCTTCAGGTGATTCTGCTATTGCATTAATGGTTAAATCACGACGTGATAAATCTTCTTCCAGCGTCACCGAGGGCGAAGCAAATACTTCAAAGCCTTTATAACCGAGTGCTGTTTTTCGTTCGGTGCGTGCCAGAGCATACTCTTCGTGAGTTTTAGGGTGTAGAAAAACCGGAAAATCACGACCGACCTGCTTGAATCCCTGGGCGAGCATTTGCTGCTGGGTTGTACCCACGACGACCCAATCCTGATCTTTAACAGGCAATCCCAATTGCTTGTCTCTAACTGCGCCACCTACGGCATAAATTTTCAAGTTATTCCGTGCTCGTTTCTAAAGTAATTGTTATGTTTATTATTTGGCGTTATGATGTGTAAATATATATGTAATTATACACAAAGGTGCGCCCATGAGAACAAATATTGTAATTGATGATAATTTAATGATTGATGTGCTTCAAATTACTGGGTTAAAAACTAAGAGGGAGGCTGTTGAATTAGGCCTTAAGACTCTTATTAGATTGAAGAAACAAGAAAAAATAAAACAATTTAAAGGTAAGCTAGAATGGCATGATGATTTAGATAGAATGAGAACTGATTAGTGATAATGGTAGATTCAAGTGTTTGGATTGACTATTTTAATGGCAAAGAATGCCCCGAAGTAGTTTATCTGGATACTATTTTAGGTGTGAAACCAGTTGTAATTGGCGATAATATTCTGACAGAAGTTCTTCAAGGCTTTAAGGGTGATAAAGAGTACAAAACAGCAAAACAGTTACTGACTGCTTTGCCAGTGTTACAGTTGTCAAATAAAGTTCTCGCAGTTAAATGCGCAGATAATTATCGTGCTCTTAGAAAAAGAGGAGTTACAGTAAGAAAAACTATCGATACGATTATTGCCACTTATTGTATAGAGCAAAATATCAAACTTTTATTTACTGATAGGGATTTTTTGCCATTTGTTGAATTTTTGGGTTTAAAATATGCTATCTGAACATAACTCTGTGTTAGCTCAATATTAAGGGGGAGAAAAAATTGTTATTTGAATGGGACGATAATAAAAATTCAAAAAATATAGATAAGCATGGTATAGACTTTAATGATGCTATTACTATTTTCGACGACGATGAACGTATTGAAGCAGTAGATGGTCGAAACGACTATGGAGAAGCAAAGCCAGGGGTTTTAATGGCGGTATATACTTGGAGGAAAAATCAAACTTCTCGACGAATGATTTCTGCCCGTACTGCCAGTAAAGACGAGAGATCACTTTACTATAGAATGAAGCGAAATTAAGGAGAGTATTATGAGTAATGAAACTATAAACGAACGAAAAAAAGGTGATCCCACTAGCGGAAAAACAGATTATGAGAGATTAAAAAATCTGACAGAAGAAGAAATAGAAGAGAATGCAAAATCTGACTCGGATGCGCCCTTACTTTCCAATGATGACTTAAAAAAATTCAAGCATATCAATAAAAGCAAGGATTAAATCATGAAAAATGAAGTTATTAAAAACCATATAAAAGGACACAAGCACATAGGAAAGACAAACTGGAGCAAAATAATAGAGCGATCAGCTGAGGTAGTTGTAGATAAAGAAAACCCAGAGCTTGTATTTAAAAAAATATTCAATAAGCCAAATAAAACTAAAAAGAGCTAACAAGTAGCTCCATATTACACAAAAAAAAGCCCCTTCGGGCGGCCAATGAGCATGGCGTTGGATATATCAAGTGGGAACGGCGTTATGTTTAGTCAATTAAATCAGAGCGTGCAATTTGACCCACTTCAAGGCAAAATGTCAAAAAACATCTAAAATAATAAGCGACATTAACAATGCTTTGGGTTAAAGCTTTTCATATTATAGCCATGGTGACTTGGTTTGCGGGCTTATTTTATCTGCCTCGGTTATTTGTCTACCATGCAAGTTGTGATGACAAACTGGGTTCTGATCGCTTTAAAGTGATGGAACGCAAGCTTTACATCATGATGACCATTGGTGCAGTGATTACGACGGCACTCGGCGTGTGGTTACTCTACTCTTATGCATGGCAGAGTTACGCCCACATGGGCTGGCTACATATGAAACTGGCTTTAGTCTTGGGGTTATTTGTCTACCACTATTACTGTGGAACAATTGTAAAAAACTTTAGAGAGGATATAAATAAAAAAGACCATAAATTCTATCGCTGGGTTAATGAAGCACCTACGATATTCCTCGTTGTAATCACTCTTTTGGTGGTTGTAAAACCCTTTTAAAATGCTTTTTAAAGTCGCTTTTACAAAAATAAACGATTTTAAAAAGTATCTTTGATTAATAAGAAAAATCAATTACTAAAGTGATTGTTTAAGCGTGCTGTTATTATGCCGCAGGATATTTTTATGTAAAAAGTAACAAAGGATGTTTCACCTAAAATTATCCAAAAAGGGAGGGTTTATGGCACAGCAATTGAATGCGTCATTAGTGGGAGCTGCACTTGATTCAGCGCCCATCGGTATATTGATTTTTGATAAAAATGAACGGCTTGTTTGGGCAAATAAAACCATTGAAAAGTTGTTTGATATTAATCAACATGACTTGATAGGTCAGTTAGCTGGTGATTTTGTAGGCAAAAAATATAAATACATTTTTTCATTTAAAGAGAGTTTTTGTCTGGAATCAACCTCTGATAGTCCTGAGTGTTGGTTGAAGTGCTGGCAAGAAAAATCAAAAAACGATAATGAAACAATTCGTTATTATTTGGATGTTACAACCGAACACCAATTTCAGGCTGACTATAATAAACTAAGAGAGACCCTCAAGCAGAAGGCAACACATGACCCTGTGACAGGCTTGCTGAATGGTCGTGGTATGCAAAAAATACTCGAGCCTCTCATATCACGAAGCCGTCGCTATGAGAATGATCTTTCCATTATACGAATGCGCTTGCAGAGTGGCCAAAAGAGTCAATCAATAACAGATCATGAATTAGTCACAGCGGGCTATTTATTGAAAGATAAAATGCGCTGGGCAGATCATATAGGGCATTTGGAAGGAGGAGAGTTTTTGCTTGTTTTGCCTGAAACTTCGGGTGACTCCGCAGAAAAACTTGCGATCAAGCTCTGCTGTATTATTGAGGATTTAAAGGTCAATCATGCGGATCAGGAAGCACCAATCTCTGTATGTTGCAGTATTGCCATGTGGGTTAAAGGTGATAACGTAACAACTCTGTTACAGCGCGCTGAAGATGTTTTGAAAAATGCCATCAGTGAAAACCATCAAGTATTGGTGGCTTGATTTTCGATTAATTCAGTGGGTGGATCCACACCCACTGAGATAGTTAAAAGTTAAAGCTCTACGCCTGAATTTTAACTGTTTCGGGAATATTAACGGCCACGGCAACAGGAAGGTGGTCTGACATATTAAAGTCAATGACTTCCAGTTGGCCTGAATGAAGTGATGGGGTGACTAAAATATGGTCAAGGCTGCGTGTGGGTCGCCAGCTGGGAAATGTTTTTGGTTGAACCTCTGGTACACAGAGCTGCGTTTTTTTCAGTAAACTGTCCATTTCACTGCTATTTACTTGACAGTTTAGATCCCCCATCAAAACGACATGCTCATAATCTTGAACAAGCTCACTCAGATAATCAATTTGCAATTGGCGAGTACGTTTACCCAGCGCTAAGTGAGCTACAACGATAACCATAGGTTGTTCAGGTAAACCGTAATGAGCAATGATGGCACCGCGTCCACGTATCACACCAGGGAGTTTATGCTCTTCTACTTTTGTCGGGCGAATACGTGCCAGAAAACCATTACTATTTTGAGCAATACGCCCTAAGTTTCGGTTTGTTTGATAGTACCAGAAAGGAAAGTGCCCCCGCTGCGCCAAAAATTCGATCTGATTGATATCATGACTCCGAATACTGCCCGCATCCACCTCCTGTAATGCAACTAGATCAAATTCACTGACCATGTGGGCGATATGTTCAAGGTTACCGAGGTTTTTAGCATGTGGCAGAAAATGCTTCCAGCTATGAGTGAAATAGTGTCTGTACCGACTGGAAGCCATACCAACCTGTATGTTGTAACTCAATAGTTTAAGTTGCTTAATAGGTTTTTTGTGCGTAGGTGTTTCAAATAACCGATCCATCGGTGGCTTTTGTAGATCAAAAGAGTGCTTTCCTGAGCTTATATTTGGCAAACTGTTTCTCCCATAATTTCCATAAGTTTAGCGTTTTCACCGTAATCTACGGGGCAGTCAATAACGCTTACAGTATCGTCCATCAAAGCTTGTTTGATTAATGGCAAAAGCTCTTCGGTTTTTTCAACACGATAACCTTTTGCACCAAAAGATTCTGCATAAGTGACAAAATCAGGGTTATTAAATTTAACGTGGCTGATGCGTCCATATGCTTTTCGCTGCTTCCACTCAATCAAACCGTAGCTGCTATCGTTCCAGATGAGTATGACGATGGGTATTTTATAACGCAATGCGGTTTCAATTTCTTGGGAGTTCATCATAAAACCAGCATCTCCTGTGACTGCAATTATTTTACGGTCAGGGAAAGCTAGGTGAGCACCGATGGTGCCTGGTACAGCAATACCCATACTGGCAAAGCCATTCGAGATAATGCAGGTATTGGGAAGCTCGCAGCGAAACATACGTGCCATCCACATTTTATGTGCGCCCACATCACAAATTACAATATCTTTTTTGTCGAGCGCTGTGCGCAGATCCCAAATTATTTTTTGAGGTTTTACAGGAAATGAGAGGTCATCGGAGTGATGATTCATCTCATGGATCAACGCTTCACGCAGTGGGCGGTGCAAATCTCCACTTTGAGGTTTGGCTATGTCTGCAATGCGATTTAAACTGTCACCAATATTGCCGACGACACCGATATTGACAACATAACTGGAGTCTACCTCGGCCGGAGACATATCAATATGAATCAGCGTGCGATCACGTGTTTTATGCCACAAATGAGGGTGGTATTCGACGAGATCATAGCCAATACAGATGATGACATCCGCATCCTGAAAGCCACAACTGGTATAGTCTCTTGTTTGTAAACCGGCAGTGCCCAGAGCCATTGGGTGTTGAAAGGGAATCACACCTTTTGCCATAAAAGTATTAGCAACGGGTATATTTAATTTTTCTGCAAAATGAGCGAGCTGAGTGGATGCTTTTCCTCTAATCACTCCATTTCCGGCAAGAATTAAAGGGTTACGTGCTTCTGAGATTATTTTTGCAGCACGCTGCACACGATCAGCAGAGGGTTCAGGCATTTTTGATTGGTGAGCAGGAATCAGCATGACATCATCCGCTTCCATGTCCGCAATATTTTCAGGAAATTCGATAAAGCAGGCGCCAGTTTTTTCTGTTTGTGCTAATTTAAATGCTTTACGCACCACTTCTGAAATAATATTTGGGGAGACAAGTTGGGCGGAATATTTTGTTACGGGGCGAAAAATATTTTGTAAATCGAGCACCTGATGAGAAATTTTATGCAGACGATCTGTTCCAGCCTGGCCTGCAATAGCAATCAGGGGTGCATAATCCATATTGGCATCGGCAACGCCTGTGAGCAGATTGGTGGCACCAGGCCCGAGTGTGGCTAAACATACACCGGGCCGTCCGGTCAGTCGTCCATAGACATCCGCCATGAATGCCGCACCTTGCTCATGACGCGTTGTAATAAACTGGATGTCTGACTCCAGCAGTGCATCCATAAGTGCCAGGTTCTCTTCACCGGGAATACCAAATATATACTCGACACCTTCATTTTCGAGGTTTTTTATAAACAGCTCTGCAGCTTTCATTTTTGAAGCCGTCTGTTTTCTTTAGCAATCAGATAGTCAACCACCTCAAAAACTTTTTCAGCACCAATTTTACCGGGTCCTACACGATATTTTCCATTGATCACAATTGTGGGTGTTGATTTAACCCCCAATTTTTTGACTAATTGAATCGCTCTTTTTGTTTTGCTTGCAACACCAAATGAGTTAAAGGCCTTTTTGAATTTGGCTGTGTCAATACCTTGCTCTTCAAAAAAATTCTGAATTTGTGACTCATTATCCAGTGCTTTTCTACGTTGATGAATATAAGTAAAAGCAGCTTGGTGGGCTTGCTCCAGAATGCCTAATGCTTCTGCAGTGTAATAAAGCTTTGCATAATTTTCCCACTCAGGGCGGAACATCACTTGCAGGCGACTGAATTTTACATTTTCTGGCTTATCCTCCAGCCACTCTTCAATATCAGGTTGAAATTTAAAACAGTGTGGGCAGCTATAAGAGTAGGCTTCAATGACTTCAATATGACCTTTGTCACTTGTTGTTTGGATGGGAGGATTAATGATTTCATAGTCTACACCCGCTTGGTAACTCGCCCATAAAGTGCTGGGTAGCACTAGCAACAAACATAAAATAGAGACTCTGTTTTTTAAGAATTGCATCTTGTGATTCCTATATGATCAATAATTCAGTAAAAATAAAATAATAAACAACGGTTTGATTTATCACCACTCTGTGTGTAACGTCGCTACTTGAGCATTAAACGATTGAAGGAGTATATACCTATGTCACCCAGCCAAATCGAATTAACAAAGATTCTCAATCAACAGTATCTCTGTGAGTCTCTTACAATCAAAGAAGTTCAAACACTTTTAGAGTATATGGAGGTCGTTATTTGTGATAAAAAAGAGATCATAGCCGAGATTGGCGAAGTTGGGGATGCTCTCTATTTTGTTGTTGATGGCAAAGTGGCTCTACTTCATGAAGAGCATGGTAATGAGGTTGAGGTTGGCACGATGGGAGAGGGGCAGCTGATTGGTGAGATGTCATTTTTTGATCGTAAACCACGTGACTTGCGTATTGTTGCTAAAAAAGAGCAGACTCAATTATTGAAGCTTTCGCGCCCAATGTATGATCGCTTACGCGTTGAGCACCCCTATATTGCAGTTAATTTGCTTGAACATGCGATTGTCAGTCTGGATGAGCTGGTTCGTAGTGTCAGTCATGATGAAGCTCAGCTTTCTCGCTATATTTTTGGTAAAGGCAAGCGGTGACCCTTTAAGGTTAAATCATATCCATTGGGTCAACATCTAATGACCACCTGACTTTTCGTGCAGTCTTTAGTTTTTCCAGTTTGGGTATCCAGATTTTGAGCAGTCGGTGTAGATCAACGCGCTCTACGGATTGTAAAATAAGTTGCGCTCTGAAACGTCCGGCTCGTCGCTCCATAGGGGCGGGCACAGGGCCAAATATTAATATATTTTGATGTTCACTACTGTCAATCAACTCGGTTGCTTGTTCTAAAAATAAGCTCGGAAGTTTAGAGTTTGTTGCTTCTGCACGTAACAACGCCATACTGCAATAAGGGGGGAGTTCTGCTGTGAAGCGCTCTTGCATCACCAGCTTGGAAAATTCATGATATCCCTGCTGGATCAGTGCCTGTAACAGTGGGTGATCAGGGTGATGAGTTTGAATTAGTACTTCTCCCGGCTTTTCTTCCCGCCCAGCTCGTCCTGTTACTTGAATAATGAGCTGCGCCATGCGCTCACTCGCACGAAAATCAACACCAAAGAGTCCTTGATCCGCATCTATAATACCGACCAGAGTGACATTAGGAAAATGGTGACCTTTTGCTAGCATCTGGGTTCCGACCAATAACTGGCTGTGCCCTTCATGAATATTTTTCAGGCACTGTTCCATGGCTCCTTTACGAGATGTGCTGTCACGATCAATGCGCTCAATACCATAATCAGGAAAGTGTTGCTTTAGTATTTGTTCGACACGCTCGGTGCCATATCCCCGTGAAATCAGCTTTGTTTCCTGGCATTTTGGGCAGTTTGTTGGCATACGGTGTTGTGAGCCACAATGATGGCAGCAGAGCTTTAGTCGATTTTGGTGAAAAGTCATGGTGGCATCACAGCGTCGACACTCTGCAACCCAGCCACATGTATGGCAAATTACGCTCGGTGCATAGCCACGTCGATTAAGAAACAGTAAGACTTGATTACCTGCTTCAAGGTGATGTCGAATGGCTTTCAGCAGCGAAAGAGATAAATTGCTTTCCATCGCACGGTTACGAATATCCAGCAATTTTATCGTTGGTTTTTGTGCGCTACCGGCTCGTTTTGTCAATTTAAGAGATTGGTAACGTCCCAAAAACACATTACGCAAACTCTCGAGTGACGGGGTGGCTGAACCTAATATGATAGGTACGTTGGCTTGGCTTGCTCGCATGACAGCAACATCACGCGCATGATAACGAAAGCCCTCCTGCTGCTTAAACGATATATCGTGTTCTTCGTCAATAATAAAAACACCAGGAGCGTGCAGCGGCAAGAATAGTGCTGAACGTGTTCCAATCACAATCGCTGCCGTACCATCTTTTGTCTGTAACCAGGCATTCAGACGCTCCCGATTGCTTATTTCTGAATGAACAACGACCAGTGGTACAGAAAAACGTGCTTTAAAGCGCTCAACCAGTTGAGGTGTTAAACCAATTTCAGGGACTAACACCATCGCTTGACGGTTTTTTTGAATGACGGCTTCAATAATACGAAAATAGACCTCTGTTTTACCGCTTCCTGTCACGCCATCCAATAAAAAAGTCTGAAACTTTGAGAGTGATTCTGTGACTGATTGAACCGCTTGCTGCTGATTTTGATTTAATTCAAGTAATGACTCTTTGAATTTTTTTGTTTTAGGGCTAGAGGCTACTGTGGGTGCTTTGCACGCTTCCAGCCATCTATTATTAATAAAAATATTAATAATGCGCCGCCAACTTTGAGTCACTTCTGAGAGTTGAGGGGCACTGAGTCCTTGTTTATGTTTTTGGAATAGTTTTAGAAATATTTTCTGTTGAGGTGCTTGTTTGAGCTCATCAATATCAACCTTAAGGCCCGTTAGCGTTAGTTTCCAGTGATTAATATTTTTATAATCGGCCTCTTTTCCTTGCCTTAGCAGAGGCGGAAGTGCGCTATTAATGACTTCACCAAGCGGGTAGTGATAATAAGTGGCTGCGAAGCGGCTTAATTGAAAAATATCATGGGATATAACAGGTTGTTGATCTAATATCTCGATCGCCTCTTTCAGACGATATTGAGGTTTTACACTATTTTTGCAAACCTCAACTAAAACGCCAATATGGTCGGAGCGACCGAATGGAATTCGAATTCTTATGCCCGGTTGAAGCTCACAGGAGCCTGAGTCTATCGCGCCATCTGATTTTGGAGGAAGGTAGTCAAAAAGAGAGTATAAAGGAACAGGAACAGCAATACGCAATATCGTTAGTGGGTTTTTTTGCTTTTTTTCAGCGTGACCCATTACGTGTTGAGTATATATTAGCTGCTGCGTGTTACCGAAAACTCAGCCAAGGAGATAAGTGCTTGTTTATAGGGAGACTCAGGAATAATTGAGAGTGCATCAATCGCTTTTTGAGACTCTTTCCAGGCCAGATCAGTTGTGTATTTCAATGCGCCTGTCGATATGATTGCACTCATTACGCTATCTATATTTTCAAGGCCACCCTGTTCAATACTATGACGAATAATTTCGACCTGCTCAGGGGTGCCTTTACGCATTGCATAAATAAGGGGAAGCGTAGGTTTGCCCTCTGCAAGGTCATCACCTACATTTTTCCCCATCTCTTCCGCAGAGGCACTGTAATCCAGCACATCATCAATGAGCTGAAATGATGTACCTAAATAGCGTCCATAGTCTGCCATTGCACTCTCTTCTTCTTTCGATGAGTGATTCACAACAGCGCTTAATTGTGCGGCTGCTTCGAATAGTTTCGCTGTTTTAGAGTAAATGACTTTCAGGTAGCTTGCTTCTGTTGTGTTGGCATCATTGCAATTAAGCAGTTGCATGACTTCGCCTTCAGCAATGGTATTAGTGGTTTCTGCCAAAATAGACATCACTTTCAGATTTTTGATTTCAACCATCATCTGAAATGCGCGCGAATAGAGAAAATCACCGACTAGAACGCTGGCTTCATTACCCCATACTGAGTTTGCTGTTTTTTTACCGCGACGCAACTCAGAAGCATCAACAACATCATCATGTAACAGAGTTGCGGTATGAATAAACTCAATGATTGCCGCAAGATTAATATGATCTTGTTGCCGATAACCGACCGCACCCGCACTCAGCAGTGTTAATAATGGACGAAGCCGTTTACCACCACTACTTATAATGTATTGGCCGAGTTGGTTGACAAGTACGACTTCAGAAGAGAGCCGGTCTTTGATGATCAGGTTAACCGTATTCATGTCATCAAGGACAAGCGATCTGATGCTTTCAAAAGTCATATAAGCAGCATCGGGTTCTTTTATACAGTAAGATTTCTGCATATCTCTAGACTTTGGTTTAATTTAAATACTTTAATAAAATTATTCTCAGTAGTGATTGTAGAAGTGAACGGTCATCATACACAAGTTTTTTCATGAAAATAAACAAATTTGATTTGGTTAGCCATAGCGAGTAGAATCGCGCGTTCGTTTCACGGTCGGGCAAGGGCATTTTGCATACTGCCGTCCGTCTGGATCAAAAGAATATTTGGAGAATTTTATGTACGCGGTAATCAAAACCGGCGGTAAACAGTACCGCGTTGCCAATGGGGATACGATCAAAGTAGAAAAAATTGATGTCGAGGAAGGAGTTAATATCGATATTGATCAGGTGCTTATGGTTGCCGATGGTGATGATGTAAAAGTTGGCGCACCTTTTGTTGACGGTGGAAAGGTATTAGCGACTGTGATGAAACATGGTCGTGGTAAAAAAATTAAAATCGTTAAATTTCGTCGCCGTAAACATTCGCGTACCCAGATGGGACATCGCCAATGGTATACCGAGTTGCATATCGTCGGTATTTCTGCTGGTTAGGAGCGTCCAAGTTATTTCGTGACCGTTCCTTAACGATAAATTAATACGATAGATATTGGAGAAAGATAATGGCTCATAAAAAAGCAGGTGGTAGTACTCGCAATGGTCGTGACTCGGAGTCTAAGCGATTAGGCGTAAAACGTTACGGAGGACAGGAAGTCCTTGCGGGTAATATTATTGTCAGGCAGCGTGGAACACGCTTTCACCCAGGGCTTAATGTAGGGTGTGGTCATGATCACACGTTATTTGCTAAATCAGCGGGTAAAGTCGTATTTGAGATCAAAGGCCCTAAAAATCGCCAGTTTGTAAGCGTGGTTCCTAATTGATCACTCTATAGCGCTATATGACTCAATAAAAAGCCCCGTTTTACGGGGCTTTTTTCGTTTAATAATCTAATTTTTAATGCCATGAAATTTATAGATGAAACCGTTATTCATGTTTATGCCGGAAAAGGGGGGAATGGTTGCCTGAGTTTCCGACGTGAAAAATATATACCCAGAGGTGGCCCCGATGGCGGTGATGGGGGAGACGGAGGAAGCATCTATCTAGTCGCTGATGTGAGCTTAAATACGCTTGTTGATTTTCGTCATACTCGAAATTTTAGAGCCGAGAGCGGTCAGAATGGAATGAGTCGTAATTGCACAGGAAGAAAAGGGAGTGATAACTTTATTCGAGTGCCTGTTGGAACGGTTGTTTGCGATGATGAAACGGGTGAAGAGATTGGTGACTTAGTCAGCGAAGGCCAAAATCTACTGGTTGCACAAGGTGGATTTCATGGTTTGGGGAATATTCGCTTTAAATCCAGTGTGAATCGTGCTCCACGTCAAACATCAAATGGTTCTCCTGGTGAGGCACGAAAGCTACGCTTAGAGCTTAAGTTACTTGCTGATGTAGGGCTTCTTGGGTTTCCCAATGCAGGTAAATCGACACTGGTTCGCTCTGTTTCTGCTGCCGAGCCAAAAGTAGCAGACTACCCCTTTACAACTCTGCATCCAAGCTTAGGGGTTGTGAGCCCTGCTCCTTACCGTAGTTTTGTTATGGCCGATATCCCTGGGCTGATTGAAGGCGCTGCGGATGGTGCAGGTCTGGGCGTGCGTTTTCTCAAACACTTATCACGTACTCGTTTATTGTTGCATATCGTTGATATCGCACCTTACGAAGAAGAGTCTGACCCAGCCAAAGCCGTGCTTGATATTGAGAACGAGTTAAAAAAATATAGTGAGCAACTCTTTAAACTACCCCGTTGGTTAGTGTTTAATAAATGTGACCTACTTTCTGAAATAGAGGCGAACGAACGTTGTCAAAATGTTGTTCGGCAGCTCAATTGGAAGGGGCCAGTATTTCAAATATCAGGGATGAGTAAAGTAGGAACACCTCAGCTCTGTTATGCCATTATGGAGTATTTAGAGCAAGAGGCAGAAGAGAATAGTAAAACTTGATTTGAGCAGGTGATAAATAAAGTGAAAACTCGAGAACAATTAGGGCGTTCAAAGCGCTGGATCATTAAAGTAGGCAGCTCCCTTCTCACAAATCATGGTAAGGGGCTTGATTATGAGCTCATAGATGACTGGGTCAAGCAAATCGCTCAGTTACACCATGAAGGGCATGAAGTGATACTCGTTTCATCAGGTGCTGTTGCTGAGGGAGTGACGCGCCTGAATTGGTCGCATCGTCCAGATGCACTGCATGAGTTGCAAGCGGCGGCGGCTGTTGGACAAATGGGGTTAATTCAAGCTTATGAATCCCGCTTTCAAAAGTATGATCTGCATACTGCTCAAATTCTATTAACTCATGCAGATCTTTCTAATCGGCGTAGATACCTTAATGCACGAAGCACATTGGCGACGTTGTTGAAGATGGGTGTCATTCCGGTTGTTAATGAAAATGATACGGTTGCTGCGGATGAGATCCGTTTTGGTGACAATGATACCTTGGCAGCGCTCGTTGCAAATTTGGTGGAAGCTGACTTGCTGGTTATTTTAACGGATCAAAATGGCATGTACGATAGCGACCCTAGAAATAACCCTGAAGCTCAATTAATCAGCGAGGCACAGGCTGGAGATCCCGAGCTGGATCAACAAGCCGCAAGTGGGGCGGTAGGCGAATTTGGTCGTGGTGGTATGTTAACCAAGGTAAGAGCCGCCGTACGAGCTTCTCGTTCAGGCACATCGGTTATTATCGCATCGGGTCGTGAAGAGAGTGTTTTGTCAAAGATCGCCTCAGGTCAATCAGTCGGTACATTGCTTCACCCCAATCAAGATTCATTGGCCGTGGCTCGTAAGCGCTGGTTGGCTGAGCTGCAGCCTCAGGGCTCACTGAGGCTTGATGATGGCGCTGTTATGGCATTAAAAAGCAGCGGTGGAAGTTTGTTAGCCATTGGAGTTGTTGATGTCAAAGGTACATTTACTCGAGGTGATCTTGTGATCTGCATGAATGAATCTGGACAAGAAGAGATCGCACGGGGGCTGGTGAACTACAATGCTGATGAAGTAGAGAAGATTAAAGGTAATAGTTCTGACACTATTCAGAGTTTAATCGGCTATCTTAGAGAGACAGAGGTTATTGGCAGAGATAATCTGGTGTTGACCCAATCAGAATAACAAATGAAAACAAACAAGCAGTGCGCATTTGGCAGGCACTGCTCGTTCCTTAGAAATTCATTTTTACATCGCTTGGATGTGTGAATTCAAACGGCTCTTATGGCGAGCGGCTTTATTTTTGTGAATAATACTTTTATTCACCATAGTATCAATGATAGGGACTGCTGCTTTATAGGCACTTTCAGCCGTTGTTTTCTCGCCACCAGAAATGGCCTTCAATACATTTTTAATTGCTGTACGCATTTTTGAACGATTTGCCGTATTACGTTGACGGCGTGTTTCCGCTTGTCTGGCACGCTTTGCAGCCTGTTTAGAATTTGCCAAGTTTTGACTCCTACTGTAAGTGTCATAGTGTGATTAAAAATAACGCTGGATTATGCGTTTCTATTTTCGATTTGTCAAATCATCAATCAATTCAAGTAACTTGTTGATTTTTATTGAGTTAATTAGATATCAACATTTTCAACGGATAATGCATGCTTTTCTATAAAATCACGTCGTGGCTCAACTTGATCGCCCATCAATGTTGTAAAAATTTCATCTGCGCTCATCGCATTTTTAATGGTAACAACTAATAAGCGCCGTGTTTCAGGATCCATTGTCGTTTCCCATAATTGATCAGGGTTCATCTCCCCTAATCCTTTATAACGTTGAATATTTAAACCACGTGATGCTTCTTTTAGAAGCCAGGCAATCATCTGTTTAAAGCTGAAAATAGCTTGCTTTCTTTCGCCGCGTTGAACATAGGCATCATGACCTAATAAGCCGTTCAAACTTTGACCTAACTTTTGAATGCTGCGGTATTCAGCTGAATCAAAGAAGTGTTGGTCAAGAATGTGTTGCTTGGTATTGCCATGATTAAGCTCATTAATAGTGATTTGATATTCAGATGGGTCTTTATATTCGAGAGTAATATTAAAGTGTGATTGAATATTGTCATCGTTGTTTAATGTTTCTTCCAAATTCTGACACCATAAATTCAATGCAGAATGGTCATCTTTGTTAAATGTCGAATAAATCATTTTTTCAAAGACGGCAGGGTGCGTTCTACTGGAGATGCGATCAATAACCGACATAACCATTTGGTGTTCACTTATTAAATTTTCTAAGGCCTCCCCTTTTATCGCTGGAGCATCACTATTAACAAAGAGCCCTGCGTTATCCAGTGCGGACTGTAAAAGATATTGGTTTAATTCAAAGTCATCTTTTACATAGCGTTCTTGACGCCCTTTTTTTACTTTGTAAAGCGGTGGTTGTGCAATGTAGATATGGCCTCGTTCAAAAAGTTCGGGCATTTGACGATAGAAAAAAGTCAGCAAGAGGGTGCGGATATGTGAGCCATCTACGTCTGCATCGGTCATGATGATAATGCGGTGATAGCGCAATTTATCTGGGTTATACTCATCTTTACCAATTCCACAGCCAAGAGCAGTAATCAGCGTTCCAACCTCTTGGGAAGAGATCATTTTATCAAAACGAGCTTTTTCTACGTTTAGAATTTTTCCCTTCAGTGGTAAAATGGCCTGATTACGACGGTCCCTTCCCTGCTTTGCTGACCCACCCGCAGAGTCGCCCTCCACAATAAATATTTCAGATTGCGCGGGGTCTTTTTCCTGGCAGTCAGCCAGTTTTCCAGGCAACCCGGCAATATCCAAAACTCCTTTTCGGCGAGTCATTTCTCTCGCTTTACGCGCGGCTTCACGTGCACGCGCAGCCTCAACCATTTTTCCCGCTAATATTTTGGCTTCTGCGGGGTTTTCTAAAAGAAATTCATTAAGTTTTTCATTAACAATGGACTCAACGACAGGTTTTACTTCTGAAGAAACCAGTTTGTCTTTTGTTTGAGACGAAAACTTAGGGTCAGGTATTTTGACTGAAAGCACTGCAGTTATGCCTTCTCGTGCATCATCTCCTGTTGTTGATACCTTCTCTTTTTTTGTAATGCCCAGACTTTCAATATATTGATTTAAAGTGCGTGTTAACGCGCCACGAAAGCCAGCAAGGTGTGAGCCGCCATCGCGCTGAGGAATGTTGTTGGCATAACAAAAAATATTCTCTTGATAAGAGTCATTCCACTGCATGGCAACTTCAACGACGACATCAGATTTTTCGGCACTAAAATGCAAAATAGTATTATGAATGGGTGTTTTGTTTTTATTAAGATGCTCAACAAAGGCTTTTATTCCACCCTCATACTTAAAAATATCTGTTTTACCTGATTTTTCATCAATTAATTCAATATGTACACCAGAGTTTAGAAATGACAGCTCACGTAGACGCTTTTCCAGGATTTCATAGTGCATTGTTAAATCACCAAACGTTTCTCCGCTAGGTTTGAAATAAATTTGTGTTCCGGTTGAGTCAGCTAAGCCAGATTCTTTAATAGGTGATACGGGGTTGCCATGTTCGTAATTTTGCGTGTAAATTTTTCCGTTGCGATGAATGGTCAAAGTTAACTTTTCAGACAAGGCATTTACGACAGACACCCCTACTCCATGTAATCCACCAGAAACTTTATAGGAGTTGTCATCAAATTTTCCCCCGGCATGTAAAACGGTCATGATGACTTCAGCGGCAGAAATCCCCTCTTCCGAGTGAATATCAACAGGAATGCCACGGCCATCATCTTGAACGGTTATTGAATCATCTGCATGAATCGTTACGACTATTTTTGAACAGTGCCCTGCAAGTGCTTCATCTATAGAGTTGTCAACAACCTCGAACACCATATGGTGCAAGCCTGTTCCGTCATCAGTATCACCAATATACATGCCGGGTCGCTTTCGGACAGCATCAAGCCCTTTGAGCACTTTAATGTTGGATGAATCGTATGTTGGTGATGTATCTGAACTCATGTTGATAGCTCCGATTAATGATCGTTGTGGGTTGATTTATTAGGGCTCGCTGGATTATACCATCTCTTTGACTTCACCATGTTTCACGTGAAACAATCGCGTGTTTTCAAATGTCTCTAGAGCTAACATTTTAGGATCGGTGGTCGTTACAAAAATTTGTGTGCCTAAAGAGTATAGAGAGCCTAGTAATGTACTGCGGTGACTTTTATCTAGCTCTGCAGGTAAGTCATCAATAAGAATGGTGTTTGAGTTATTTGATTTTTTTGAAAAGAGTGCGCATTGAGCTAAATAGAGTGCGCAGGTAAAAAGCTTTAACTGTCCACCTGAGAGTTTTTCTTGCACTGGTTGTCCATCTACCTTAAACAAGAGGTCTGAGCGATGAGGGCCTTTCTCGGTAAATCCAAACTTCATATCTTTGTTGTAGGTTTTAGTTAGCATAGAGATGTATTCCAATTCTAGAGGCCATCCCGCTAAATACTCCATTGATATAGGGCCAATATCAATCAACTCATTTAAGTAATGAATTAATCGTTCAAAAAAAATATTCACGTAAATTTTTCTTGATGAATGAATTTTCAGGGCATGTTCTTTTAGCTCTTGATTCCAAAAACTATAGAGCGGCTTTTCACTGATTTTTTGCCTGAGCAGTGAGTTACGCTGTTTTAATGCTTTTTGATATCTGACTGAGTGCTCTAAAAAGGAGTGTTCCACGTGGAACACTCCCCAATCTAAAAACTTTCTTCTCAGGCTAGGCCCTTGGAAAAGTAAGCTTTTACTGTCAGGGGTGATTAAGGTCAGAGGTAAATGTTTTATAAGATCGGATGATTTTTTAAGCGGTTGGCCTGAAAGTTGTATTCTGATTTTTTTGTTAGAAAACTCTAAGCCAATTTTTTTCTCGTAGCCAGTGTTATTAATACTTGTAGTGCAAAATATTTGAAAAGAATTTTTATCTTTAGTGATAATGTTTTTTTGTTTTTGAGTTCTAAATGATCGGGCGCGACCCAATAGGTAGATCGCTTCCAATAGACTGGTTTTCCCACTGCCATTATCTCCATAAAAAACATTCACATTGGGTGATAATTTAATATCAACACTCTTTAGATTTCTCAGGTTATTGATGAGTAGGCGGTTAATTGTCATTTTTTGATAGGAGTAGCGACTTAATCAATTTATATGTGCATAGGCATGACAACATATTTCGAGTTATGATCTCCTTCACCTTTGATTAGGCAGCTGCTATCAGAGTCTTTTAATAAAAGATGAATACTTTCTGTTGTGAGAATTGATATTGTTTCTAGAAGATACGTTACATTAAAGCCAATTTTTAGATTTTCACCGCTGTAAATGATTTCAATCTCTTCTTCGGCTTCCTCTTGTTCAGGGTTGTGTGTGTCGATTTGTAATAAGTTGTCTGAAAAAATCAAGCAAACACCACGATATTTTTCATTGGATAAAATCGAGGTCCGTGCTAATGCTTGTTTTAAGTTCTCCCTGTTAACAACAACCTCTTTGTCGCTATCACTAGGTATGACTCTGTTGTAGTCAGGATAATTCCCATCAATAAGCTTTGAAGTAAAACTCATACTTTTTGTTTTAATCTGAATGTGGTTGCTGCTGATTGAAATGTAAATCTGTTCGTCGTTATCTTCTAGTAGACGTGCTAACTCCAGTATGCCTTTTCTAGGCACAATAATTTTTGAGCTTTGATTGTTTGTATTGCAATCAATTTCACTGAAAGCAAGCCGATGTCCGTCTGTGGCGATCGCTTTAATGGTATTTTCTGATATATCGAGTAAAAGGCCATTAAGGTAATAACGAACATCCTGCAGGCCCATTGCGAATGTGGTTTTTCCCAAAAGCTCTTTCAGTTGAAATTGTTCAATTGAAAACTCTGTTGGATCTTTCAGAGCCTCAATGTTGGGAAAATCTTCGACGGGAAGCGTCGAGAGTATGAACCGACTGCGGCCTGACTGGATCGTCACTCGTGAGTTTGGTGAGGTTGTGAATTTTATTTCAGAATTTGGTGGCAAGGCTTTGCAAATATCAATAAGTTTTCTAGCAGGCAGTGTGATTTCAAATGGTTCCGCAACTTCATAGGGAATAGCGGAAACCATCTCAATTTCAGTATCTGTTCCGACAAAGGTTAATGTGTTGCCATCAGCTTTAATTAATAAATTAGATAGAACAGCCAATGTCTGTTTTTTTTCTATAATACCACCCACAGTTTGCAGTGGTTTTAATATATCTTCTCTGTTAATTAATATATTCATTATGCATTCTTTAGTTTGTTACGGTTAAAGTTAGTTGTAAAAATTACAAAATACTTTTATTTTTCATGTAGTTAAGAGTTTTTCGTCTGTATTAAAAAGTTATATTAAAAGGTTTTATCCCTTCCCCTTTTTTATTCACATGATATAAATATTATGTTGTGAGGGTTCTTAATAAATTAGTATAATCCTCACCTATCCGGCGATCCGCTTCTCGTAATTCTGTAATTTTTCGGCAGGCATGCAGTACAGTTGTATGATCCCTGCCACCAAAAGCGTCTCCTATTTCAGGTAGGCTGTGGTTGGTGAGCTCTTTTGAAAGGCTCATGGCGACTTGTCTTGGGCGAGCTATGGCACGAGTTCTTCTTTTTGAAATCAAATCTGTAACGCGCATTTTATAGTAGTCTGCCACCATTTTTTGAATATTTTCAATGGTGACAAGTTTGTCTTGCAAGGAGAGCAGGTCTTTTAATGCTTCTTTGGTGAGTTCAAGTGTAATGGCTTTCCCTGTAAATCGGGAATTAGCAACAACACGTTTCAATGCCCCTTCAAGTTCGCGTATATTAGATCGGATGCGTTTGGCAATAAAAAAAGCAACTTCATCAGGAAGCTCAATATTTGCCTGGGCCGCTTTGCTCATCAAAATAGCAACACGGATTTCTAGCTCAGGCGGCTCAATAGAGCAAGTCAGCCCCCAGCCAAAACGAGATTTAAGGCGATCCTCAAGTCCATCAATCTCTTTGGGGTAGCGATCGCATGTCATAATGATCTGTTGTTGGCCTTCCATGAGTGCATTAAATGTATGAAAAAATTCTTCTTGTGAGCGCTCTTTGCCAGCGAAAAATTGAATATCGTCAATGAGTAAAGCATCAAGTGTTCGATAATAGCGTTTGAACTCATTGATGGTGTTGTGCTGGAGCGCTTTTACCATGTCTGCTACAAAGCGTTCGGAGTGTAGATAGGCGACACGTGCTTGTGGCTTGTGCGTAAGCATCATATTGCCTACAGAGTGCATCAAGTGTGTTTTCCCAAGTCCAACCCCCCCATAAATGAATAAAGGGTTGTAGGCTTCACCTGGGTTTTCAGCCACTTGTTTTGATGCAGCGCATGCCATCTGGTTTGACTTCCCCGCAACAAAATTTTCAAAAGTATAGTTACCTTGAAGTGCGCTGGTGCTGTTGTTGGTTACGTTGCGTTGCGTTATTTGTTGATTAAATTTTGGTTCTTTTGAAGTTGGAGCGACCGTCGATTTTTTTTGTATTGAGCCCATTTCGAGGGTGACCAAGGGCGGCTTGCCAGTCAAGTTCTTGATTGTTGTTTCAATGTCATTGAGTAAACGTTCATTGACCCAGTCCATAACAAATCGATTCGGTGCCAGTAGGTTCAGGGTTCCATTTTTTTCAACGGCTTGCAAGGGGCGAATCCAGGTATTGAACTGTTGGGCGCTCAGATCACCTTCTAGTCGCTCCAAGCACATTTGCCACAAAGATGAACTCACAAATTTTGCCTCTTCTTAAATTATTTTTTAAACTGGATTTTTAAATTATGCAGGATGCTCTTGCTTGATTATACGTCTTGAAATAAGTTATCCACAAGTCTTTCTGTTGATATTTTCTTTAATTTTTTGTGGGAATTGACTTGACAAAACCTATCATAAATAGGTACATTTCGCCGTTTGCACATTTTGCATTGAAAACAGAGTTAAAGAAACTAAATAATTTTAAAGCAGGTAATTTAAATGAAAAGAACTTTTCAACCCAGTGTGATTAAGCGTAAACGTACCCATGGATTTCGTTCGCGCATGAGCACTAAAGCAGGCAGAAAAATTCTTAATGCGCGTCGAGTTAAAGGAAGAGTTCGCTTGAGCGCTTGAGCTTACACAGCTTTACAAGGCAATACAGGTTAACTCGACCTGATGAATTTCAGCGGGTCTTTGACGATGCACGCCGTTATTCAGCCAATGGCCTATTAATTTTGGGGCGAAATAATGAGCTTAGCTACCCTCGTTTAGGGTTTGCAATTTCAAAACGCTCAATTAAATTTGCTTCAAAACGTAATCGTATTAAACGACTTGCACGCGAGAGTTTTCGCCATCATAAGTGCTCATTGGGTGGTATTGATCTTGTTGTTTTAGGTCAAGGTTCACTCGTGACAAAAACCAACGACCAAATTGCAAAAGCTTGTAGCATGCTTTGGCAAAAACTTGTATAAATGAAAAAAACAGTTATATTTTTCATACGTGGTTATCAGAGCTTGATAAGTCCGTTTTTTGGAAAAAATTGTCGTTTTCATCCAAGTTGCTCAAGTTATGCTGAAGAAGCCATTAAGCTCCATGGTGTGCTTGCTGGTGGATGGCTAACGATTTGCCGGTTAGCACGTTGCCACCCATGGCATGATGGCGGAATAGATTTCGTGCCTCAACCTTTAAAAAGACACTCCCACGATGGATAATCTTCGCCCTGTTCTTTATATCTCTTTAGCATTTGTTCTGTTTTTATTATGGGATGCATGGTCTGATCAAAATCAGCCTCCCGCGACAGAAATTTCAGCGACAGCAACAGCCAACAATCAGGCTCTTGATGTGCCTGATGCGCCTATTACTGCTCAAACGTCTGCATCATCAGAGTCATACGATGTCCCTTCAAACAACGGAGTGATTGATGACCAAACTCAGTTTATTACAGTAAAAACAGATGTTTTTGATCTGAAAATAAGCACCACTGGGGGCGATATTCGTGAACTGAATTTATTAAAATACCCCGTTGATTCCAAACAGCCCGAAAATAAGGTTAAATTTTTACAAGATACAGCAAGTAAACGCTTTATTATTCAGTCGGGTTTACTCTCTAAAGGTGCAGCACCTGATCATCATGCTGTTTTTGGGGCTGAAAAAAGTGCATATGAGTTATCTCCTGGCGATGAACAGATAAAGGTGGCTCTTCGTTGGCAAGGTGCTGATGGAGTTGAGGTCTATAAAACATATACATTCCATCGTGATAGTTATGTGATAGATCTGGAACAGACGGTTGTGAATGGTTCTGGAGAGAGTTGGAAAGGTCGCCAATACCGCCAGTTGCAGCGTACAAGCGGTGAAGAGAGTGACTCTTTTTTCATCTATACCTATACTGGTGGTGTTATTTATAGTGACAGCGAAAAGTATGAAAAAATAGATTTTTCCGATATGTCTTCACAAAATTTAAAGCGTGATGTAGCTAACGGCTGGGTTGCAATGATTCAGCATTATTTTGTTGCTGCCATTATTCCTATGAAGGGAAATATGGAGCACTTCTTTTCAAAATCCTTGGGTTACGATCGTTATTTATTAGGGGCTGTGTCACCAGAGCAAGTGATTGTTGCAGGTGATCAAGCAACTTTTAAAACAGAGCTTTTTGTTGGCCCTAAATTACAGGGCAAGATGGAAGAGTTGGCACCTGGTCTGGAATTAACAGTTGATTATGGAATGCTCACAATTTTGGCTAAACCACTTTTTATCCTTCTGGATTTTATTCACCAGTTTGTTGGTAATTGGGGGTGGTCAATTGTTGTCGTTACACTGTTAATCAAGCTGGCATTTTTCCCGCTTTCGGCCAAAAGCTATCGCTCAATGGCGAATATGCGTCGCCTGCAGCCACGTATGGCTACTTTGAAAGAGCGTTATGCGGATGATCGAGCGGGTATGGCAAAAGCAACCATGGAGCTGTATAAAAAAGAAAAAATCAATCCAGTGAGTGGTTGTTTGCCCATGTTGCTACAAATTCCGGTATTTATTGCTCTCTATTGGGTGCTACTGGAAAGTGTTGAGTTGCGACAAGCTGATTTCATGTTGTGGATAACGGATCTGTCTAGCAAAGACCCTTACTTTATACTGCCGCTGTTAATGGGTGCATCAATGTTCGTTCAGCATAAATTGAATCCCGCCCCAACGGATCCAATGCAAGCTAAACTGATGATGATGATGCCTTTTATTTTTACGATTTTCTTTGCATTTTTCCCTGCCGGACTCGTACTGTATTGGGTTACAAATAACCTTATTTCCATTAGTCAGCAGTGGTATATTACTCGCAATATCGAGAATGAAGCTAAGCCTAATAATTCATAGGTAATCTAGGCTGTAAGCAGTTGCTTCACTGTTTTTAAGGTGCGCTAATGTCTCTTGAAATTGACACTATTGCAGCATTAGCAACGCCTCCAGGTCGTGGTGGGGTGGGGATTATTCGTATTTCTGGCAAGCGGGTTATTGATATTGCTCAAGCCGTTTTAGGTTATTTGCCAGAGCCCAGGCATGCAGATTACCGGCCTTTTTATGATCTAAACAAAGAAACGATTGATCAAGGTATTGCACTTTACTTTCCTGCGCCTCACTCTTTTACTGGTGAGGATGTGCTGGAGCTTCAAGCGCATGGCGGGGTTGTTGTGATGGATATGCTGTTGCAGCGCGTGGTTGGGCTGGGTGCGCGTCTTGCAAGGCCTGGCGAATTTTCAGAGCGTGCCTTTTTAAATGATAAATTAGATCTTGTTCAAGCGGAAGCAATTGCAGATCTTATTGCAAGCAGCTCCGTTCAAGCTGCGCGAAATGCACTTCGATCACTTCAAGGCGAATTTTCAGAAGAGGTTAAAGCACTTGTTGAGCGCCTGATTCATTTACGTATTTATGTTGAGTCTGCAATTGATTTTCCAGAAGAAGAGATTGACTTTCTATCGGATGGAAAAATTGAAGGGTTATTGAGTGAAGTCATAAATACATTAGTGAATTTGACCCAATTAGCTAAACAAGGAAGTTTGCTCAGGGAAGGCATGAATGTTGTGATTGCTGGCCATCCTAATACAGGTAAATCAAGTCTGCTTAATCGGCTTGCACGTCGTGACGCGGCAATTGTGACTGATATTCCAGGGACGACACGGGATGTTTTAAAAGAGCAAATTACGATTGAAGGAGTCCCTCTGCATATCACTGATACGGCTGGACTGCGAAAAAGTGATGATCCAGTTGAGCTGTTAGGGATTGCTCGAGCACATGAAGAGATCAAACAGGCAGACTGTATCTTATTCGTCATGGATGATCGAGAAGATTTTTTGCTACAGAAAGAAATTATTGATGCCAATTTTCCAGAAAAAACACCACTTCTTATTGTTAGAAATAAAATTGATCTGACGGGGAAAAAGGCTCGCTTGCATAAAGGTGAGCAGGGGATGGAGCTGCTACTGTCTGTAAAAGAGGGCTATGGTATTGATCTGTTGTGCCAGCATTTATTAGATATAATGGGCTTCCAGAAAAACAGTGAAGGAGTCTTCATGGCTCGAAGGCGTCACCTTGATGCATTAACGAGAGCCCATGAGTGTTTGCAAAGAGGAAAAATACAATTGCTTGAGTTCAAGGCGGGTGAGTTATTAGCTGAAGAGCTGCTGCTGGCTCAAGGTGCTTTAAACGAAATTACAGGTGAATTTAGTTCAAATGATTTGTTGGGAAAAATATTTTCCAGCTTTTGTATTGGAAAATGACGGTTTTTTTGTGATAGTGTTAAAGGTTCTGACAAATGATATTGAGCGGAATGGAAAATGGATGTAATCTAAGCAATGACGATGTCTGAAATCTTCATAAATAATTTTAATAAAATAATTAGAGAGAATGTAATGAAAAAAAAATTTATCCCTATTGTTGGTGGCTTGATTTCTATCGCTATGTTGAGTGCGTGTAGTTCAGTTGGAACAAAAGCATTGACTGCGGCTGATGAAGCAAAAGTAGATGCAGCGGCGGCACAATCAACGGCTAATAAAGCATTGAGCGCAGCTCAAAGTGCACAAAGTAGTGTTGCAGGTGCAAGTGACGCAGCAATGTCAGCCGAAAACAAAGCTCAGCAAGCGCTGAATGCAGCAGAGCAAGCCAAGGCAGAAGCGGCTCGTGCACTAGAAGCGGCTAATTCAGCAATCGACCGTTCGGATCGGATGTTTGAAAAATCAATGAGCAAATAAAGTCGAATAAAGCCTGGTGGCTATGTAAGTTATCAGGCTTTTTCCCCTCTAAATAACTCAGTTACTCTACTGGGAAAGCACCTTTTTATTTTCTGTATGTATTGGTATTGGAATGCCTGATTTCTGTTTAATAATTTGATGAATCATTTCAGGTGAGTTGACTAATAGTGCTAAATTATCAGCACTGAGGGTGGACGGCAGGTTATCGAACAGTGATGGAATATCCCATTCAGCTAGGGTTGGATGCGCTTCTATATATATATTTTCATGATGCTTTCCGACCTTAAAAGGCTGATTGATGACAGTAACGGGTGTTTTTCTCGGAGCCATGTAGATGAATTTGGCAATATCTTCTGGATATAATCGAATACACCCATAACTAACACGCATTCCAATGCCGTGAGGCTTGTTGGTTCCATGAATAAAATAGGCACTACTCCCTAGCTGCATTGCAAATTTGCCAAGAGGGTTTTTATCGCCGGGAGGAACAACACGGGGTAAATCCTGGCCTTCCGCTTTGTATGCTGCTCGAACGTCTGGGGGAACCGTCCATGATGGGTTTTCTATTTTGGCCGTAATTACTGATTGGCCTAACGGCATTAAGTGCCCCTCTTTGCCGATGCTAATTGGATAAGTAATGACCATAGGTTTTTGGCCTTTTTTTGGCTTGGGATAGTAATACAGCCGCATCTCGGGCACGTTAATCACAATACCTTTTCTAGGCGCATTGGGTAATATATATAAAGAAGGTATAACAACAAAAGAGTTTTTATCAGGTTGCCATGGATCAATATCTGGATTGGCCTGGGTAATTTCGACATAACCCACATTATATTGACGTGCGATATCTAGTAACGTGTCCGAATCACTTAATTGAACGGCAATGAGTTGACCAACTACATCATTGTCGGGTGTCGGCAGAAAAAAGGATTCAGCAAAACTTCGAGAAGATAAAAGAAAGAGTAATAGCAGTGTTGGCCAAACTGAAATATTCATATGAACTATATTACCAATGACCTTTTTACTATATATAAAAGAGGTTCCTTAAATAGCTCATTAAACATCTGATCAATAAAAAGGTAAACAGTTATTCGCTTTTTTGTTTGAAAATGATATTTGCATCACTTAAATGACCTTACTTTAGGCCATTATCGGTTACTAAAGAACCTCTGTGTGTAGTAAATGCGACTCTATCCAGTCGACCAATGATTTCCAAGAAATTGGGTAATTCTTCTTTTTGTGTTCCAATTATTCTTTGGCCTTCTAACTTTATAAATACACAGAGGCTCGCCCTAGTCACTCGTTTAGGTGATAAAAACCTTGTAAAACCTGATGCAACGAAAAAGCATCACGATGGCCTGCCAATTCACGAATAGAGTGCATTGCAAATGTTGGTACGCCCACATCCACTGTTTTAACACCAATGCCACTCGCGGTAATCGGGCCAATCGTTGAACCACAGCCCATATCACTCCGCACCACAAAACTCTGAACGGGCACCTGTTGCTGCTCGCAAAGATAACGAAACAGTGCCGCTGTTTCACTGTTGGAAGCATAACGCTGATTTGCATTTACTTTGATGACTGGCCCTTCATTCAGTATCGGCCCATGATTGGCATCATATTTTTCTGCAAAATTAGGGTGCATCGCATGTGCATTATCAACTGAAACCATTACCGAGCGATCCAGCGCTCTCAGCATACACTCTTGAGTATCACAAATACGTGAAAGTACCGACTCCAGAAAAGGCCCTTGCGCTCCACAAGCGGATGCACTGCCAACCTCTTCATGATCACTACACACCATTAAGTTAAAGTGCTGATGGTCAGCCTCTGATTCAATCAAGCTCTTCATCAACGTAAAACAGCTTAATAAGTTATCAAGCCGTGCACTGGCAATAAATTCTTGATGAAACCCGATCAATGCTGGGGGCTGTGTATCATAAAGGCTGATTTCATAATCAAGTACTTTTTCAGCCTCAATGGATGAGTGCTGCTCTAATAATTGCTGAAGCAATAAATCATGGAAGTCAGGTTGATTTCCCTTTTCCGATAGAAATAGCAACGGAGGCAAATCTTTTTGTGGATTGACGGTACGCTCTTTATTTGCATTCCTGTCGAGATGAATCGCCAGGCTGGGAATCATTGCAACGGGATATTTAAAATCAATCAACGCGCTTTCCAGTACACCTTGATCAGTGAGGTAGCTCACTCGCCCAGCCATTGAAAGATCACGATCAAACCACGGGTTTAACAGCACACCACCGTAAACCTCAACACCTAACTGATAATAACCATACTTCACGATTTCAGGCTGCGGTTTAACTTTTAAGCACGGACTATCTGTATGTGCACCCGTCATTCTGAAGCCGGACTCAGCAACATCCCCATACCCCATAGTAAAAGCGATAATAGAAGAGTCATTGCGCGTTACAAAATAACGACTGCCTGGTACAAGCACCCAGTGCTCCGCTTCATTCAACCGTTCAAAGCCGGCTGATAAAAGCGGCTCCGCCATTGCTTCAACCGCATGAAATGGCGTGGGGGATGCGCCTAAGAATTGCAATAACTCCTGATTGAACTGCGTGTTTTTCATTTTTGGACTCTAATCATATAAGTAATCTTTATAAAAACAGCTACGGGTAAACAGGGCGTGTTAGAATTCACAATTTACAAAGCTTCTAAGTATATAGCATAATAACTGCGTTTTTTAGGCTCGACATCAACCCATTAATATTCGTATGAAAACAGGTCACTTTATAATTTTTGTCGTTTTTTGCACCATGATCGCTATGACGCTCATCGGTTGCGGTCAAAAAGGTGATCTTTACTTGCCACTTGAAACGCCAGAGTCGACCTCCAATTAACTAAAAACTTATACTTATGGATCATTTCAACTATCAAAATGGGCAGCTATTTGCTGAAAATGTCGCACTAAAAATAGTTGCCGAAACGTATGGCACGCCTTGCTATGTTTATTCCCGTGCCACACTGGAGCGCCACTGGCATGCATTTAATGATGCATTTAAAGATCACGATCATTTAGTCTGTTATGCCGCTAAAGCCAACTCCAATATTGCTGTGCTTAATCTTTTAGCAAGGCTGGGGTCGGGCTTTGATGTTGTCTCGGGTGGCGAGCTTGCGCGCGTGATACGTGCTGGAGGTGACCCATCCAAAGTTGTTTTTTCCGGCGTGGGCAAACGTTTTGATGAAATTGAGCAAGCACTCAAAGCGGGCATTTACTGCTTTAATGTCGAATCTAGGCAAGAGTTGGAGCGTATTGAGACCATTGCGAGGCAACAGAGTCAGCGCGCACCGGTTTCACTGCGCGTCAATCCCGATGTCGATGCTCGAACCCACCCCTATATTTCAACGGGTCTGAAAGAGAACAAGTTTGGTGTAGATATCAAACAAGCACCTTCACTCTATCGCTATGCCAAGTCACTTTCTCATCTTGATGTGATTGGAATTGACTGCCATATTGGCTCACAGATCATCGATATTGCGCCGTTTATTGACGCTATGAAACGTGTCATCCATCTTGCGGATCAACTCAAAGCCGATGGCATTCAAATTAAGCATCTTGATTTAGGGGGCGGTCTGGGCATTTCCTATCAGAATGAAACACCTCCGCAACCTGCTGAGCTGGCCGCAGCAATAACAAAAGAGATCAGTGGAAAAAACTATAAAATCATTATCGAACCAGGAAGAGCCATTATGGGCAATGCAGGCATACTTCTAACCCAAGTGGAATATATAAAACAGGGTCATAAAAACTTTGCGATTGTTGATGCCGCAATGAATGATTTAATGCGCCCTGCACTCTACAGCGCCTGGCAAGAAATTATTCCCCTACAACAAAAAAATGAGGGGGGAAAAAAGCTTTATGATGTCGTTGGGCCTATTTGTGAAACTGGAGATTTTCTGGGAAAAGAGCGGAAACTTAATATTCAACAAGGTGATCTACTCGCAATTCGCTCTTCCGGTGCTTATGGTTTTACTATGAGTTCAAATTACAATACTCGCACTCGCATTGCCGAAGTGATGGTTGATGGCGAGGCTGTTCATTTAATCCGGCAACGTGAAACGGTTGAATCGCTCTTTGAAAATGAACACCTTTTGCCATAGATTGATCTTGAAAGCTGTGCTGAGATTCACGTCTCAGCACGAACATGTAATCAAGAACAGAACATCGGTGGCAATGCTACATTTCGAGCACGGCCAAAACCAAGCCCTTCAAAATCTATTTCGTCGTACTCATTAGCTGACCCCATAAACTCAAAGTATTCATTTTGCTCCGTCATAACTAATACTTCACAACTATCTTGGGAATAAATCATATCTGCGCACGTCTCTATTTCAAACATTGACCCATCCTGTTATAACAAGGAATACCTGAACCACCTCTCTTTTTACGGCACTTACAGCTATTGCTTTAAGTCGCATGTCACAATTTAGCAACCCCACCTAAAACCCTGCAAGTAAGAAGCACTCAGTAGAAAAAAATGGTGATCCATTTAGCCAAAATCAAGGCATAATTCCGGTCAAACATGTATATTAATACATAGCTATTTTTATGTGACTTTACATACAGAAAGAAAAATAACACTACATTGACCCATCCACGCGATTAACCTATGAAAAAAAAATCACTGTTAAAATCCATTGCCAGTGTTGGCAGCATGACCATGTTGTCGCGTATTCTGGGGTTCGTGCGCGACATCATTATTGCTCGCCTTTTTGGTGCAGGAATTGCCGCTGATGCATTTTTTGTTGCGTTTAAAATTCCCAATTTTATGCGAAGGTTGTTTGCTGAAGGTGCATTTTCACTGGCATTTGTACCCGTATTAAGTGAATACAAAACACAACGTGAACATGAGGATGTGCAACAGCTAGTCAATCATGTCTGCGGTGTATTAGGTGGCGTGCTGTTTTTTATCACACTCATCGGTGTGATCGCTGCACCTGTATTGGTGATGATCTTTGCCCCTGGCTTTCTTGATGAGCCTGACCGATACAGCCTCACCACTGATATGTTACGCATCACATTTCCTTATATATTTTTTATTTCTCTCGTTGCATTCGCCGGAGGAATATTAAACAGCTACGGCCAGTTTGCCGCTCCTGCATTTACACCGGTATTTTTGAATTTATCACTTATTGCTTGTGCAATATGGCTTGCGCCACTGCTTGATCAGCCGGTAATGGCGCTGGCATGGGGGGTATTTTTTGGTGGTGTGATTCAGCTGCTGTTTCAACTTCCTTTTTTATATCGCCTACGCCTGTTGCCTCGCCCTCGCTACAAAAAAAATGATGAAGGTGTCGGGCGAATCATGAAACTGATGATTCCAGCTCTTTTTGGATCATCAGTGGCACAAATCAATTTATTACTCGACACACTCATCGCCTCTTTTTTAGTTGCAGGAAGCGTCAGTTGGCTCTATTTTTCTGATCGTCTGGTTGAGTTTCCATTAGGTCTTCTGGGCATTGCGGTCGCGACAGTCATTCTACCCAGCTTGTCTACCAAGCATGCTGAAAAATCTGCACAAGATTTTTCTCATACACTGGATTGGGCATTACGGTTAGTGGTGATACTCAGTGTGCCTGCCGCTGCAGCTTTAGCGATTCTTGCAGGGCCAATGCTCGCGACACTTTTTCAATATGGTGAGTTCAGTGGTTATGATGTCAGAATGGCTCGTGAGAGCTTGATGGCTTACTCTTTAGGCTTAGTCAGCTTTATCACTATCAAGGTGCTGGCGACCGGATTTTATGCGCGGCAAAATACAACAACTCCAGTCAAAATAGGCATCATTGCCATGGTGGCTAATATGGCAATGAATCTCGCACTGGTATTACCGTTAGCGCATGCGGGTCTGGCGCTTGCCACATCACTCTCTGCGCTTTTGAACGCTGTTTTACTTTATCGTGCCTTGCGTAAAGAGGGCGTATATCAGCCTGAATCGGGCTGGGCGATTTTGATCCTAAAAATTATGGTCGCTACAACGGCCATGGTCACTGTTATTTGGTGGGGAGCGGGCGAACTCAGCCAGTGGCTTGAATGGAGCTGGTATGAACGTGCAGTGCAGCTATTTTTATGGGTTACAGTCGGTGCGATTGTTTATTTTATCGCATTATTGCTCATGGGCATCCATCCAAAACAGCTATTGAAACAGAAAGATTAATATCAAAACAGCTCTTCTTCCACAACAGGCTGTCCGTCTTCGCCGCCTGTCATAATCACGGCATCGCTTTGAATTTTCTGCTGCGGTACATTTTCTTCTCTGAATGTTTCAATGATAGCGTCCGCTTGGTCGACACTGGCTAACATGCCTGTTTCAGGGGAAATTTTTACAGAGACTAAACCTTCTGGCTGTATGAGCTCATGCTCAGGAACACCTTTTAGTGCATCCCGCATATAACTGACCCACATAGGTAGTGCTGCTTTACCACCACTCTCTTGTGCACCTAATGTTGCGACCTGATCAAACCCGACCCAAGCGACCGTCACAACACTGGAGTTAAACCCGGCAAACCAAGCATCAAATTGATCATTCGTAGTTCCGGTTTTACCCGCCAGATCATTACGTCCCAAAGCCATGGCACGTTGCCCCGTGCCTCGTTTAATCACATCACGCATCATGCTGGTGATTAACCAGATATTTTGCTTTGAAACAACTTGCTCCGCTGGTATAGGTGCACCATCACCTGCGTCTATTTCGGGCGAACGAGCAATCACCCCATATGCTTCAGATCGTGGGGAGGTTTTTACTATTTCATCACGCCTGAAATTATTATTAATGTCTACAACTTCAGGGCTAGAAGATGCTTCACATTCACGACAAACAGTAACAGGCTGCGCCTGCTCCATGATTTCACCATTCGCACCCACAATACGCTCAACGAAATAAGGCTCCACCCGATAGCCGCCGTTGGCCAGCACAGTATAGGCGTTCGCCAACTCCAATGGTGTGACAGCAGCACTGCCAAGGGCAAGTGATAAATTACGGGGTAACCGGGCTTTATCAAAGCCAAACTGTGCAACATATTGCGTTGTGTAACCGATGCCAATACTGCGTAACAGTCGAATAGAGACCAGATTACGTGATTTTGTCAGCGCTTCACGCAAACGGGTCGGACCATAAAACCTGCCACTATAATTCTCGGGTCGCCATACACTTTCCAGCTTTGAGTCTTCAAACACAACCGGTGCATCATTGACCAACGAAGCTGCTGTAAAGCCTTTATCCAATGCCGCTGAATAAATAAATGGTTTGAAACTGGAGCCCGCTTGACGCTGTGCTTGAGTCACTCGATTAAATTTACTTCTCGCAAAGTGAAAGCCACCCACCAAGCTGATAATACGCCCATTTTCTGGATCCAGAGAAACCAGAGCGCCGTTAATGGTCGGTATCTGGGTTAAGTGCCACGGAACCTCTTCACTACTTCCTTTTTGTAGCCAAATAATATCTCCAACACCCAAAATATCACTTGCGACCTTAGGCGCTGAGCCTCGGTAGTCCACATCAATATAAGGTCGTGCCCACGATAGGCCATCCCATGAAACGAGCGTCGTTTCACCAGAGGGCAACTGGGCAACGACCGATTTTTTTCCAATTTCAACCACTAAAGCGGGTGTTAGCTGGCCAAATGAGCGATATTTTTTAAGCGCAGATTGCCAGGCAGATGGATCATCGACATCAATTCGCTCTTCTGCGCCCCGATAGCCATGACGACGATCATACTCCAGCAGTGCTTGGCGTAACGCTTTATTTGCAGATTGTTGTAGACGGCTGTCCAGTGTTGTAAATACTTTGTAACCATGGGTGTAAGCTTCCTGTCCAAAGCGGTCAACCATATATGATCGTGCCATCTCAGCCACATAAGGCGCTTCAAGATCCGTTGAAAACCCATGGTTTTTTGCATCATCCACTTCATTTTTAGCCTGCTGATACGTTTCTTGGTCGATATGGCCCAGTGCCACCATGCGTTTAAGTACATAGTTGCGGCGCACTAATGCTCGTGGTGGATTTATAATAGGGTTCATTGTTGACGGCGCTTTGGGCAAACCTGCCAGCATGGCCATTTGGGCAATCGTCAACTGATCCAGTGGTACGCCATAATAGGTCTGCGATGCAGAAGCAATGCCATAAGCTCGGTTACCAAAATAAATTTTATTAAAATAGAGCTCGAGAATCTCCTCTTTACTCAATTCACGCTCAATTTTGAGTGAAAGCAGAATTTCATTGAGTTTACGCAAGTAAGTTTTTTCAGGGCTCAGGAAGAAATTACGTGCCACCTGCATCGTGATAGTACTTCCGCCTTGCGCCTTTTCACCCGTCGTCATCAATATAAATGCAGCACGTAAAATTCCTTGATAATCAACCCCAGGGTGCTCAAAAAACCGATCATCTTCTGCAGATAGAACAGCCTTTACCATCATATTGGGCAGCTCAGGATAACGAACGGGAATACGCTTCTTTTCACCGAATTCGCCTATTAACTTGCTATCTTGAGTATAAATTCTCAGTGGCACTTGTAATTGCGTTTCTTTTAAATGATCTGTCGTAGGAAGTTTTGGTGTTAGATAGAGATAAGTTCCGAGTACCACAGCCATCACGACCAGAGCTGTGCTAGCAAACAGCGCCAAAACAACGCGGAAAATACGAGACTTTTTCTTCATAGTTCAGATAATAAGTTCTAAAGTAACACGGTCAAAATGGCGAAGTATAACTCAATTACATTGGTGCCATGGCAGGAACAGAGTCACATTGATACATATTATTGATTCAAAGTTAAGTTTTTGTAACTAAATAGATCGCGCAATACATAATGTCTAGCCGCGAGCATATGAAAAAAGATGTGGAATAGACCCAAATTAACCTCTAATCTTCTTTTTAGGATATTGATAATTTAGTATAACTAACGTTCCATTCTGCTTTTAAAGCTGGCTCAATTATCGAACAGTTACCCCTTGTCACTGCAAACTTGACCAGCCGTCGCTTGATTTTTAAGTTGCTTCATCCCGATCCAGTACACTCGCCGCCTGCACAAAAATTACAAAATCAGCTAATTTTGAGACTGGATGATGCTTAACCGGACAGTAGTGGCGGGATTATTAGGCCACTACAACTCGGCTTTTTTGGATTCCATTTATAACAGGTTTATAATCACTGTTTTTAAGTTATGGCATTGTTGAGATAAGAACCTGTCCATAAATCAGGTTATTGACGGGTCTAAGTAGGGAGCTTCTGTGTTGCAAAATAAACTATTTTGGTATTACAACCGCTTCAGGTGTATGTCCGTTGCTGAAGTGTCGCATCGGGCGGCTGCAACGTTATCATCAAAATTGCAAGAAAAAGGTTTTTTCATTGCAAAACCTGCTCGGGTTGTCAGTGGTTTTGATAAAACTCCGGCGACATTGTGGTTAGGTGGCCAGTGTGCGGATGAGGCTGGGTTATTGAAGGCTGCTGATCGAATTTTAGAAGGTTATCTGACTATATTTGCCCAGGAAAATTGTGCGATCGGGCATCCGCCTGAATGGAATAAAGATCCCCTGACAGGAACGGTGTCACCTTTGGATTTTGGTAAGACGATGAATTACCGAAGTTCAGATGTTGTGGGTGATATTAAATATTTGTGGGAGCCTAACAGGCATTTGCAATTGACAACATTAGCTCAGGCATATTATGTATCGAAAAATACTAAATATCTGGATGGCCTAGCTGTGCAATTGGATTCCTGGCTAGAGCAGTGTCCTTATTTGCAGGGGGCACATTGGGTCAGTTCATTAGAGCATGCCATTCGCTTGATTAACTGGAGTTTTATTTGGCAATGGATTGGTGGGGCAGATTCTGAAATTTTTGAAGGAAAAGACGGGCTTACTTTGCGAAATAAATGGTTAACGTCAATTTATCAGCATGCACATTTTATCCGAGGGCACTTTTCACGTTTTTCATCAGCTAATAATCACTTGATGGGCGAATTATCGGGTCTATTCATTGCAACCGTCACCTGGCCTTATTGGCCTGAGTTTGAAAAATGGCAAAAATCGGCACAAAAAGAGCTGATTCATGAGGCTGAAATTCAAAACGGTAAAGATGGAGTGAATCTTGAGCAGGCCATTTCGTATCAGCAGTTTGTGCTGGATTTCTTGATACTTCCGATGTTGGCCGGAAAAGCCAGTGGAATTCAATTTCCTGAAAGTTACCATAAAACAATTGAAAAAATGTTGGAATATTTGGCCTCAATCATGGATGTTGCAGGTAATATTCCAATGATTGGTGATGCTGATGATGGTTATGCAGTCAGGCTTTCTCAAGAAAATGGGTTTTGCCCTTATCGTTCATTATTGGTCACGGGATCAATCTTGTTTAATCGTGCAGATTTTAAACAAAAGACGGGCACTCTTGATGACAAAACAGCTTGGTTGTTGGGAGAGAAAGCGCAAGAAAAATTTAATGCCATAGGTAGAGAGCCTTCAGTTAAACTGCTCCCTGTGCATCGTGCATTTCATTCGGGTGGATATTATATTTTAGGCCAGGAATTTGAACAGCCGAATGAAATTCGTATGGTTGTGGATGCGGGGCCGCTCGGTTATCAATCCATTGCAGCACACGGCCATGCCGATGCTTTAGCCATCTATTTATCCATTGGGGGACGTGAGTTTTTAGTGGATCCAGGGACATACTCTTATCATGCTGAAAAAGTGTGGCGAGACTACTTTCGTGGGACTTCAGCGCATAATACGATCAAGGTTGATGGACAGGATCAATCTGTGATTGGTGGCAGCTTTATGTGGATGGAAAAAGCCAACACTCAGTGTGACTTATGGACGCTTGATCCTGAAGAAGAGCAGTTCTCAGGGGAGCATGATGGTTATATGCGTCTGAGTGATCCTGTTAAACATCAGCGTACGATTGTTTTTTCTAAAAAAGAGTCGAAATTTTTAATCACAGATAGGCTCGAATGTGATGCTGAGCATCTGATTGAGCAGTTTTGGCATTTTTCAGAAGCGTGTGATGTCACTATTGATGGCCATGAAATTACAGCTATTAACGAGGGTGTGCAGATGGTCATGACGCTGCCATCAAATGTTGAAATCAAGAGCTGTCGAGGGCAAGAATCGCCTCCTTGTGGCTGGGTTTCACGTCGATTTGATGTGAAAGTACCGAGTACAACTGTGATTGTAAGTCAGAAAATTAAGGGAGAAACAGAGTTTACTGTTGAGGTAGTTTGTAAATTTTCTTAAATTTATTTATATTCCGACCCTAAAAACAAAAAGCCCCACTGTTTCCAGCGGGGCTTTTTTAGTCGCTTGAATTAGCAGACCGGAATGATTTACATCATGCCGCCCATACCACCCATGCCGCCCATGCCGCCCATATCAGGCATGGCTGGAGCACCTGACTCAGCAGGTTTGTCAGCAATCATCGCTTCAGTAGTGAGCATCAAGCCCGCAACAGAAGCTGCGTTTTGCAATGCAGAGCGTGTGACTTTGGTTGGGTCAAGAATACCCATTTCAATCATGTCACCATATTCACTGGTCGCTGCATTGTAACCGTAGTTACCTTTGCCATTAGCCACTTCATTCAAAATCACAGAGCTTTCATCGCCTGCATTTTGTACGATTTGACGTAGAGGCTCTTCCATTGAACGGCGTGCGATTGAAATGCCTGTGTCCTGGTCATGGTTATCACCTTTAAGGTCTTTAATTGCAGCAATGGCACGAACCAGAGCAACACCACCACCGGCAACAACGCCCTCTTCAACAGCAGCGCGTGTTGAATGTAGAGCATCTTCTACGCGAGCTTTCTTCTCTTTCATCTCAACTTCAGTCGCTGCACCTACTTTAATAACAGCAACACCGCCTGCTAATTTAGCAACACGTTCTTGAAGTTTTTCACGGTCGTAATCAGAAGAAGTTTCTTCGATTTGAGCACGAATTTGAGTCACACGACCTTCAATTGTGGTTGCATTACCGATGCCGTCAATGATGACAGTGTTGTCTTTAGTGATCAAAACACGTTTAGCAGAACCCAGATCTTCCAAAGTTGCTTTCTCAAGGCTGAGGCCAACTTCTTCAGCGATCACAGTAGCACCAGTCAATACCGCAATATCTTCCAGCATCGCTTTACGACGATCACCAAAACCAGGTGCTTTCACTGCAGATACTTTAACGATACCGCGCATAGAGTTAACAACCAAAGTTGCTAATGCTTCACCTTCAACATCCTCAGCAATGATCAACAATGGCTTGCCGGATTTAGCAACACCTTCCAGTAAAGGAAGAAGATCACGAATGTTTGAGATCTTTTTGTCAAACAAAAGGATAAGTGGGCTTTCCAACTCAACACTCATGTTTTCTTGGTTTGTGATGAAATAAGGAGAGAGGTAACCACGGTCAAACTGCATGCCTTCAACAACATCTAGCTCATTATCCAGGCCTGAACCTTCTTCAACAGTGATCACGCCTTCTTTACCTACTTTCTGCATCGCTTCAGCGATGATGTTACCGATTGAAGTATCAGAGTTAGCAGAGATAGTGCCGACTTGTGCAATCGCTTTTTCATCGGTGCAAGGCTTAGACAGTGTTTTCAATTCTGCAACAGCAGCAATAACAGCTTTATCAATACCGCGTTTGAGATCCATTGGGTTCATGCCCGCAGCGACTGCTTTCATGCCTTCACGAAGAATCGCTTGAGCCAAAACCGTCGCAGTGGTTGTGCCGTCACCAGCCGCATCAGAAGTCTGTGAAGCAACTTCTTTAACCATCTGTGCGCCCATGTTTTCGAACTTGTCTTCCAGTTCGATTTCTTTCGCAACAGAGACACCATCTTTAGTGATGGTTGGTGCACCGTAGCTTTTATCTAAAACAACGTTACGACCTTTAGGGCCTAGTGTAACTTTAACTGCATCCGCAAGAACGTTAACGCCTGCGATCATGCGGTGACGTGCGTCATCACCAAATTTTACATCTTTTGCCATGATATTATTCCTATATATAACTTTATATTTTAAATGACTTAATTAATTGCAAGATCTGAAACTGATTAAGCTTCAATCACCGCCATGATGTCGTCTTCACGCATTACTAGCAGTTCTTCACCATCAACCTTGATTTCAGTGCCTGAGTATTTGCCGAATAAAACTGAGTCACCTTTTTTCAGGTCAAGCGGGCGAACATCGCCATTTTCCAGAATTTTACCGTTACCTGCGGCAATGATTTCGCCACGCATTGGTTTTTCAGTGGCTGAATCAGGAAGTACAATACCGCCTGCAGATGTAGTTTCTTCTTCCAAGCGACGGACAATGACGCGATCATGTAAAGGACGTACCTTCATCAGTGATTCTCCTATAGGGTTATTCAAATAATAATTTTTATGAAGTAATTGAGTGCTTTTTCGCACACTCTCAAAAGAGTGATAGAGATAATAGGGGTAATTATCTTGTAATCAAGGGGTAAAGTGAAAATTTTTACTGCTTACCTATATTCACTGCTTTCGTTATAATTTCGCACCTTGGATAAAATCAGAGACAGGTAACAGTAATGGCAGTAGGCAAGATATCAAACAAACTTTGGGCTGGGCGCTTCACGGAGCCAACAGATGCTTTTGTTGAGGCATTTACCGCTTCGGTCGAGTTTGATCAGCGAATGTATAAACAAGATATCACGGGTTCAATCGCTCATGCTTGTATGTTGGCACATGTCGGTGTGTTGAGCGATTCTGACCGCGATGCAATTATTGGTGGTTTACAGGCCATTGAAAAAGAGATTGAAGCCGGTGAGTTTAATTGGTCTGTGGCGTTGGAAGATGTACATATGAACATCGAAGCCCGTCTTACCGACAAAATTGGTATTGCCGGTAAAAAGCTGCATACCGGTCGGTCGCGTAATGATCAGGTCGCCACTGATATGCGCCTTTATCTACGTGATGCGATTGATCAGATTGCCATTGAAATACAGCGCCTGCAAAATGCTTTACTGGATGTGGCTTCCAAAGAAGTTGAAACGGTCATGCCGGGCTTTACTCATCTGCAAGTGGCGCAGCCAGTTACGTTTGGACATCACTTGATGGCATGGTTTGAGATGTTGTCACGCGATTACGATCGGTTGAAAGATTGTCGTAAACGAGTCAATGTGATGCCGCTGGGCTCGGCAGCACTGGCGGGAACCAGTTATCCGATTGATCGAGCCTATACCGCTGAGTTGCTTGGTTTTGATGCACCAACAGAGAATTCACTGGATTCGGTGAGTGACCGTGACTTTATCATCGAGTTCAATGCAGCCGCTGCGCTTTTGATGACGCACCTGTCACGTTTTTCGGAAGAGTTGATTATCTGGTCATCGGCTCAGTTTGGCTTTGTTGAGTTGTCTGACAGTTTTTGCACGGGTTCATCCATTATGCCGCAAAAGAAAAACCCCGATGTGCCCGAACTGGTTCGCGGCAAAGCGGGGCGTGTGACGGGTAATTTGATTTCATTACTGATGCTGATGAAAGCGCAGCCGCTGGCTTACAATAAAGATAATCAAGAAGATAAAGAGCCGCTGTTTGATACCATTGATACGCTTCGAGGCTCACTAAAAGTTTTTGCTGATATGATTCCTGCCATGGCAATCAATCGGGATAATATGGCGAAAGCGGCATTTCAAGGGTTTTCAACCGCCACAGATCTTGCCGATTATCTCGTGCGTAAAGGCGTTGCTTTTCGTGATGCACATGAAGTTGTGGGCAGAGCGGTACGTTTGGGCGTTGAGCAGTCGAAAGATCTGAGTGAGATGACACTGGACGAATTACGCAAATTTTCTGATGCGATTGGCAGCGATGTTTTTGATGTGCTGACGTTGGAAGGCTCGTTGGCGGCACGCGATCATTTAGGTGGCACCGCACCCAATCAAGTACGAGCAGCGATCAAGCGAGCACGAGCGCGGATGTTGTCTGCGTGAAAAAAGCCCGTTATCACGGTCGGTTACGTCAGTGGCTGAGTCTATTTTTCATGCTGGCTTTACCGCACTCATCGTTTGCAGAATTGATGGGGTTAGATTCGATTGACTTGACGCCTTCACAGCAATGTCCGCCATGGTCTAACGTGCATCAACCGACCGTAGAGTGGAAAGGTGATGAAGCATTGGCACCTCTTTATTTGACGGCTGACCGTGTGACGATGGCCGATCATGGTAATTATGTTCTTGATGGCGACGTGGTAATTCAGCAAGCGGGTCAGACACTCCGCACTGAATCTGCAACATACCAACAAAATACATCACAAGTGTTCGCTGAAGGTGACGTTGGTTTTCAGGATGGCGCTTTTTCGTTAACGAGTCGTGATGCGGTATTTTCACTGAACCAAAAACAGGGTGAATTCAACCAGGCTGAATTTTTCATGACAGATATTAATGGTCGGGGTCTGGCTGAAACCATTGCAGTTGATAGCCCTGAGTTGATTCGTCTGAAAACAGCACGCTATACATCATGTCGCCCCGGTAATGATGATTGGTACTTGAGTTCACCCGAAATAAAATTGGATAAAAAAAATGCAATAGGCAGCGCACGTCGTGTGGTACTAACTTTTAAGCAGGTTCCTTTTTTTTACTTTCCATATCTTTCATTTCCAATTGATGACCAACGTAAGTCGGGCTTGTTATCGCCTCGAATTACTAACTCAAGCCGATCCGGTTTTCAAATCAGTGTGCCTTACTACTGGAATATTGCACCGCAGTACGATGCGACTTTAACGCCGGTTTATATGGCAAAGCGTGGTTTGCAATTAAAGAATGAGCTGCGTTATTTAAGCCGTTTTGGTGGAGGGTCACTTCAAGCTGACTTTTTACCGAAAGACAAAATTTATGGTGGGAGTCGAGCGCTTTATAACTATAAACATGATGGTTCAATCGCTAAAAACTGGAATTTGGTGGTACGATTCAATCAAGTTTCTGATACAGATTACCTAGAAGATCTGGGCGGTAGCCTTGCCAGCTCCAGTGCGCGCTATGTGGAGCGCCGTCTGGATTTGAGTTACGGCGGCAATATGGGACGTTTTAAAATACGATTGCAAAATCATCAGGTTGTCGATAAAAATTTGGCGGATTCATCACGCCCTTATCGGCGTTTGCCACAGCTTATCTATGATCTGCCACAGCAAAAATTTGGACCTATAAAATTCAATTTTCAAAGTGAATTGGTGCGTTTTGAGCGTGCAGAAAGCATCAATGCAACACGTTTTGATTTACAGCCCAAAATAAGTGGATTATTCGGCAGGCAAGCGGGATTTTTTAAACCTCAATTGACACTGCGTCATACGGCCTATGCTCTTGGTGGCGCAGTGGTCGATGAGGCTGAAAAGCAACCTGTGCGTACTGTGCCGATTGTGAGTTTAGATAGCGGCCTATTTTTTGAGCGGGATACAGCATGGGGCAAAAAGCCGTTACTGCATACGCTGGAACCCCGCTTTTTTTATCTTAATGTACCTTTCAGGAGCCAGTCTGAATTACCTGTTTTTGATACGGCCGTACCCAGTTTTAATTTTTTACAGCTGTTTCAAACAAACCGTTTCAGCGGCTCTGATCGAATTGGTGATGCGAATCAACTGACGGTCGCATTAACTTCACGTCTGCTGGATGCTAATAACGGACAGGAATATTTTCAGGCGCGAATTGGTCAGATACAGTACTTTCGTGATCGCTTCGTTCAATTGTCTGGAGTGAGCATGGAAACGGTGAGTCAATCGGATACTATAGGCGAGATTAAATTTCGTTTGAATAATCACTGGAATGGAAAAACAGAGCTGCACTGGGAGCCAGAAACAGACAGTCTCTATAAAAAAACGGTGCGGCTGCAATACAAGCCAAGTCAACGTCATGTGTTAAATTTTGGTTACCGTTTTGAAAACAAACGACAAAAACAGATCGACCTCTCTTTTTTCTGGCAGTTCTCTTCAAAATGGAGTGCTGTGGGGCGTTGGAACTATTCACAATACGAGAGTCGATTGCTGGAGTCATTGGCAGGGTTAGAATATAGCAGCTGTTGTTGGGCTGTACGCGTATTATCACAACGCTTTCTGGTGGATAGTCTCAAGGATGAATACGATGAGTCCATTTCACTGCAACTGGAACTGAAAGGCTTGTCTGCGATCGGACAAGATATCCGCCAGATTCTGGAGCGTGGTATTCTTGGCTATGATGAATAATATAAATTTTCAGGTAAGTATTAGATAAAAAATGAATCAATTAAAAAAATTAGCTTTGTTAGTGAGTTGGGTTGGAATTTCCTGTTTTTTTTCGGCTGCCGGAGTTTCTGCCAAAGAGTCTGCTATTGATGCAAAGGCCATCCCGCTGAATCATATTATTGCTGTGGTGAACAGTGAAGTGATTACGTCTGTTGAACTGGAAACCCAGATGAAAGCGATGAAGCAGCAGCTTTCTCAGCAAAAAGTACAAGCACCACCAGACAATATACTGCGTAAACAGTTACTGGAACAACTGATCATGACGCAGCTTCAGCTTCAGTTAGCAAAAGAGACCGGAATTCGAGTGGATGATGATCAACTGAATAGTACGATCAGCAATATTGCCTTACAAAACAATCTCTCTTTAACGGCATTTCGTGATGTGCTGGAAGAGGACGGTTTCAAGTTTGAAAAATTTCGAGAAGATATTCGCAATGAAATTATCATAACTCGTCTACGCCAGCGTCAAATTGAGAGCCAGGTCAATGTCACCGAGCAAGAAGTGAATGATTACCTTGCCAGCGCTGGGGCACAGGGTGATTCAGGAAATGAGTATCATCTGGGGCATATTCTGGTTGCTACAAGCGAAGCGGCCTCACCAGAAGAGGTTAAAGAAGCACAGCTTAAAGCAGAACAAATTCTGCAAAAGTTAAAGGGAGGGGCTGACTTCAAAGAAGTTGCCGTGGCTTCTTCTGATGGCCAGCGTGCACTGGAAGGGGGTGATTTAGGTTGGCGAGAAGGGGGGCAACTTCCAACACTGTTTTCAGATATTGTGACTAAAATGAAAAAAGGTGATGTAAGCTCTGTCGTGCGCAGTCCCAGTGGATTTCACATTATCAAACTGATAGATCAACGCAATGAACAGCAGCACTCGGTGACCCAAACAAAAGCTCAGCATATTTTGATCAGCACTTCTGAGATTGAAACAGAAAAGAGTGCTATTAAGCGCCTTGATGAATTACGAGAACGCATTTTATTTGGTGATGATTTTGCTGAATTAGCGCGCTCCAATTCTGACGATAAAGGCTCTGCATCTGATGGCGGTGGATTGGGGTGGACGAGTCCAGGTGAGATGGTGCCGCCATTTGAACAAGCGATGGACTCTTTGAGGCCCGGCGAAGTGAGCGAACCTTTTCAAACCCGCTTTGGCTGGCATATTGTACAAGTGTTAGATCGACGAGCTCATAATAATACCGAAGAGTTTAAACGCTCTCAGGCTCGGCGTTTGTTACAACAGCGTAAAGCGGAAGAAGAGTATCAAACCTGGTTGCGTCGTTTGCGGGATGAAGCGTATGTTGAGTTGCGGTAGCCGTTATTCGCTGGAGAAATAAATATCACCGTAGGCCGCCGAGACACTTTGTTGAGTATTGTCGCTATCGGTCATTACTGCCACAGCATCGATCTGGGTGACCTCTTTGCCAAGAAGGCGGCGTAGATCCTCACGCACATTACGGCGTTCTTGCACCCAGCGGCCTACATCGTCATCTTTTCCCGAGCGCACGGCGAGCATCAGTGCGTTGTCAGTAAAAGCATTGGGCCAGCTTGTTCCCACTGTTTGATTGCTGGACCAGACATAATTTATTGCTCGCGTGCGCCAGAAAAACAGCCCGCCAGAGACGACGATATAGACCCGTGCTGGGTAATCGTCACCGTTCTTGGTTTGCTCATTATTGCCGCTAAATATGTTGTCTATCTGCCACGACCAATACAGGTATGGTGTTTTCGTTAAGTCGATAGTGACCTTCTTGAATAGTCCCGATGCGCTGCCTTGGCTACTAGCACGCAACACCTTCCCTTTGGTCGTGTCTGCGATTTGATAGCGGGTGTTGCCAGCGAAAGACTTTTCTTCCCAGCCGCTGAGATCACCTTGACTGAAGTCGCCGATACGGATTGTTTCGGCCTGTAGTGAAGATGTCAGTGTGACCAGCAATACAGTGATGGAGGATATGAAAATTTGAGTATGTATCATTTGATGCTCCAACTGGCTTTTAGCTGCTTTATTTTCAGGTTTTTTATAATTCTATTTCCGCTGTGACATTCATATAGATAAAATTATTTTGTGTTGCTCCGTAATCAATGCGGCTGATAGAGGCACAGTCAATGCGCAGTTGTCGATAGTGTTCAACAGGCATCTTCATGGCTTGGGTGAGTGCAACTCGAATGGGGCCAACATGGCAGGCGACAATGACTTTTTTGCCATAATTTTCAGTAATTATTTCATTTATTGCTTGTTGGATACGATGATTCATATCATGAATGGATTCACCGCCTTTTGGATTGAAACAAGCAGGGCTTTGTTTCCAGCGTTTGTAATCTTCGGGAAAATTATTCTCGATTTCATCAAAATAGAGCCCTTCCCAAATGCCAAAATTTCGCTCTTTCAATTTTTCATGCGTGATGATGGCCAGCCCCGTTTTTTTTGCAATTTCAGCGGCCGTCATTTGGCTGCGCTTGAGTGGGCTGGAATAGAGGGCGGAGGCATCGCAGCCTTTTAGAAGTTGCGCCGTAGCCTGTGCTTCCTTCAACCCTTTTTCATTTAGAGCGGGATCTTCTTTACCATCACAGTAAATACGTTTTCCAGGGAAGTCAGGCGTACCGTGTCGAACAAAGAGTAGCTGGGTTGAATCTTCTGTTTCACGCATCGTGTTGTTTTTTATCGGTGGTTGAGTGTGAGTGAGACACTACATCATCATGGGAGTGTTGGTGATCATCGCCATGCCCATGTGTTCCGTGATGAGAGTGTTCTGCGTTAGTGTGATCGTGCAGATGGCCGTGTTCATGTGGATGCGCATGGATGTGGTAGTGCACATGGCCGTCCGCACCGTGAGCATGGCGATGAGAGTGCAAAAACTTGCCAATAATTGAGCGGTGCTCTTCATCCATTTCTGCAGAATGCAAAATGTCATGCAACAGTTCGTGGGTCATCAATGCAAGCGGCAGTTCGAGCTTGTTTTCTTCCAATAGCTTTCGGTCATAAAGAATTTCTGAGGTGGGGCCTTCTTTAATGAATTGTCCTTCTGAAAGCACTAGGCAGCGATCACAAACTTCCAGCGCAATATCAAGGTCATGAGTACACAGCAAAATAGTGTTGTCGGATTGTTTTAACCATTCAATTAATTTCCGTCGATTCAGTGGATCCATATTGGTTGAAGGTTCATCGAAGACCAATATTTCAGGTTGGTATGAGAGCACGGTTGCCAGCGCTAAGCGTTTACGTTCGCCAAAAGAGAGATGAAATGATGAGCGTTCTTCAAAGCCCCCGAGTCCAACGACTTCAAGTGAGCTTTTAACGCGCTCTCGAATCACGTCTTCAGACAAACCTAAATTGAGTGGGCCGAAGGCCACATCATCAAATACCGTGGGGCAGAAAAGTTGGTCATCAGGATCTTGAAATACAATGCCGACTTTACGGCGGATTTGTATCAAATTCTTTTTGACAACTTTCATTCCATCAATAAAAACTTCACCTTTTGTGGTTAAATTGATGCCGTTGAGTAGATTCATAAACGTAGATTTACCCGCACCATTGGGGCCAATCAGTGCGACCTTTTCACCAGGTTTGATATCACATGAAATTCCTTTTAGAACTTCGTGACCGTCTGGGTAACTAAAAAAGGCATTTTTGACTCGTATAGAAGATTTATCGTCTGACACGTTTTTCTCTCTTGATTAAAGCCAGCCCTGAAGGGCGGGTGTAAAAAGACCTGAAAAATCACCTATCACAAGAATCAGGGTGATACTGAGTGCGGCTGCGGCTTTAATGTAATCTTTACGTATCGCCTGAAATTTGACTAAAGAATGAAATTCACCTTGATAGCCTTTGGATAGCATGGCTTTATAAACACGTTCGGTGCGTTCAAAACTGCGTATGAGTAGTGTGCCAATAAAGTTACCGATCACTTTTAAGGTATAAATATTCGTTTTCATCACAAAACCTCGTGCTTGCATCGCAAGCTGCATGCGGCGCATCTCTTCGAGAAAAACAAAGGTATAGCGATAAGTAAAAAGTAGCATCTGGGTGATAATTTTAGGGCATTTCAAATGCTGCAATGCAATCATCGAAATATCAAAGCGCGAGGTTCCAAAAATAGAAAAAGTACACATGACAATGGCCAGTGCCTTGATGAAAATAAGTGAGGCAAGGCGCAACCCTTCCCAAGCAAAAGGCAGGCCGATTACATGAAAAGCAGCTTCACCCGGATAACTGAAAGGTAAAATCAAAAAAAAGGGCAGTAAAAAGAAAATAATCCATTTAATGCCATTTGAAATAAAGTGATAAGGCAGCGCAGAAGACCAAAGCAACACACTGGCAAGGCCGAGCGCAATCACTGCCAGAGGCAGTGTTTTTAACAAGGCGATGCCAAAAATTAAAACCCCAAGGGAGGCTATTTTCAAGCGAGGATCCCACCGTTGTAACGGGGAGTCTATATGCGCAAAGCGATCAATATCGAGCGGCACTGTGAGTCTCTTCTGTTAATGGGTCGGGTTGAATGTTTATGAATCAGCCGTTGCGTTAACCGGTGAAGTGGTTCGTTTTTGCACGATTTGTCCCGCAAGTAAGTCAGGTTTGGCTTTCAATATAAAAGCAACGCAAAATCCCGTCACAATCGCTTCAAGAATCATGACAGGAACGTGAGCTCCCAGTGCAAGCCCTGCGGTGACGACGAACTCTTCACCAGTCGTGAGCAGTGCGATCGCAAGTATGATTCCAGATGAAATTGTGGCCACTCCTCCGGCGAGTCCGCCGAATAAAATATCTTTATTTTTAAATGAGAAACGATGCCGCTGTTGCCAGACAATATAAGCAATCAATGCGCCACCACCGAGCATTAATGTGTTCACGCCGATGACGGTGACACCACCATGACCAAAAAGAATGGTTTGTAAAATAATGCCCAGCATGATGGCCGGAAATGCACGCCATCCAAGAACAACGCCCACGAGACCATTCAAGATTAAATGAATACTGCTAGGCCCTATGGGCACATGAATCAGTGACGCGATAAAAAAAACAGCGGTGATGACTGATATTTTAGGCACGTCATCCATATCCATGTTGCGCATGGTCAGATACGCTAGTGCTGCGGTGCCAACAAAGCCAGCCGCTAGAACGGGAGCGGAAAGAATGCCGTCTGAAATGTGCATTGAAGTGATTTCTCCCGAAATTTAATGCGAGCAGGTTATTTGCGCATACTAATGTCAATAAAGTAACACGATGACTGGAAAATCGCTACCTGTCCTTTTCCCGTCAGTCGATTGTTGACGCTCATGGCTCGTGCTAATATTTTATTAACAGGTGCTAAATCAAGGATGATAACTCATGTTACGACAGGCTCGATTATTAATACTCATCAGCTTCATACTGGTTTTTTGTAATTTTAAAACAGTTTTTGCTGATATAGAGCCGCCTAAACTTCCTCTGGCACATACCTATAAACAAGGCGTGGATTTAAAAGAGTACTGGTTGAGTGAAAAGCTTGATGGTGTACGCGCCTACTGGGATGGCAAGCAACTGAGATCTAAAAAAGGCAATATCTACCATGCACCGAGTTGGTTTATTGCGGGTTTTCCAAAACAACCGCTGGATGGCGAATTGTGGGTTTCACGTAACAGCTTTGAGCAATTAATGAGTATCGTTCGTGACGATCAACCCAGCGACGATTGGCGTAAAGTGCGTTACATGGTGTTTGATCTACCACTGAAAAACGTCACCTTCACTAATCGTATCAACAAACTGAAAGCCTTGTTTTCAAAAATAGACTCCTCTTATCTTCAATTAGTCGAACACTCTCGAATTTCCAGCCATGAAGTTTTAATGAAAAAGCTAGATGGAGTGGTGAAAGCCGGAGGAGAAGGGTTAATGCTGCATAAAGGAGATTCTTATTACCTGGCAGGTCGCAGCCATGATTTATTGAAAGTAAAATCCTTTCAGAATGCAGAGGCACGCGTGATTGCTCATCTGCCGGGCAAGGGGAAGTACACAGGAATGCTCGGTGCATTGCTGGTTGAAACAAAAGACAACAAACGCTTTCGCCTCGGCACAGGGCTTACAGATCAACAACGTAGAGAAGCGCCACCTATTGGCTCAATGGTCACCTACAAGTATTATGGTAAAACAGCGAAGGGACTGCCGCGATTTGCCAGCTTTTTACGTATCAGGAGTTTATCGAGCGATGAAAAACAACCCTTCCATTGATGAATCATTACAGCAACACTTTGGCTTCGATCACTTTAATGAAGGCCAACGTGAGGTCATTGAATATTTAATGCAAGGGCATTCTGCCTTGGCTGTATTTCCCACGGGCGGTGGAAAATCCTTATGTTATCAACTGCCCGCACTGCTGCTGCCGGGGCTTACACTGGTGGTATCTCCTCTGATCGCTTTGATGAAAGATCAGATTGATGCTTTGGTTAAACGCGGTATTGCCGCCGCTCGTCTTGATTCCAGCTTGAGTGCCACTGAATATCATGAGGTGCTTAATCAAGCGCGCTCGGGAACATTACGCCTGCTTTATGTCGCACCGGAGCGTTTTAATAATGAGCGTTTTCGTGCCACCATTGAGCGACTGCCTATTGCACTATTGGCCATTGATGAGGCGCATTGTATTTCTGAGTGGGGACATAATTTCCGGCCGGATTACCTGAAGTTACCCGAATTTTCCAAACGCTGTGGCGCTAAACGTGTGCTCACTTTAACCGCGACGGCCACACCTACCGTTCAAGAAGATATCCGCCGTGCTTTTGATATCGCCCCAAAACATGCCGTGTGCACCGGTTTTTATCGCCCGAATTTGACCGTGCTCACCACCACAGCCACTCATGAAAACCGAGATCAGCAGCTATTAACCCATCTACAGGATCAGCCTAACGGCTCCACCATTGTGTATGTCACCTTGCAGCATACCGCTGAAGAAATTGCAGCACATCTTGCTCAAGCTGGCTTTCCTGCTCGTGCGTATCACGCGGGTATGAAAAGTGAACAGCGCAGCAATACACAAGATTGGTTCATGAACTCTGATGATGGCATCGTCGTCGCCACCATCGCTTTTGGTATGGGCGTGGACAAATCAAATATTCGCTACGTTTATCACTATAACCTGCCCAAAAGCCTCGAAAACTTCGCTCAGGAGATTGGCCGTGCGGGTCGTGATGGGCTGCCTTCCATCTGTGAAACTTTCGTTTGTGCAAATGATTTGAATGTTCTTGAAAATTTTATCTACGGCGATACGCCTTCTCTAGTATCACTCAAGAGCCTGGTGACTGAGCTATTTTCTCATGAAGATGAGTTCAGCGTCAGCCAATATACGCTCTCATCGGCACATGATATTCGTCCGCTGGTTTTGCGTACTCTGCTCACTTATCTGGAGCTGGATGGTTACCTGAAAGGTGGAACGCCCTTCTATTCCACGTATCAATTTAAACCTTTGCAAAGTTCACACGAGATTCTTAACCGCTTTGAAGGTGAACGCCGTGAGTTTATTGCGAGTATTTTCAGGCAGGCACAAAAAGCAAAAATCTGGTTCAATATTGATCTTGAACAAACGGCTGAAGCCATCAATACAACGCGAGATCGTATCATTCGTGCATTGGATTATTTAAGTGAGAAAAACCTTCTGGAAGTCAAAGTATCGGGGCTTCGTAATCGTTATCAGCGGATTAAAAGCCCAGAGACGACCGATGCTCTGGCAACAGACCTGCACCAACGCGCCTTGCAGCGTGAAAATAGTGAAATTAAACGTTTGCAACAAGTGCTTGAGTTGACTCACCATCAAAGCTGCCAGGTCAATTTTCTGGCAACTCACTTTGGTGATCAGAGGGATCAACCTTGCGGTCATTGCTCTTGGTGTCTGGAAGGTAAAACAGCCGAAGATATCCAGCATCCAGCCGTTGCCATTGATGAAGGAGTCTGGCAACAAGCATTAGATTTACAGGCTGACACAGCTCTGCTGCATGATTCACATACTTTAGCCCGATTTTTATGTGGCATCACTTCACCCAAGCTCAGCCGAGCCAAGCTCACAAAAAGCCCCCTGTTTGGTGCGCTGTCACATGTCCCTTTTCAGCAACTATTGGCTCATGCGGTTGCTTGATAAAAACATATATAAACAAATATAAACAAATTATATTGAAGTTAAGCCAGATGGCCGATATAATTCAGACATGAGTCTTTTCTAGAGGGTTTTAATATGATTCCACACACACATTTTGTTCCCTCAATAGATATTCAGCTAAAAAAAACTGCGACACCTTTCGGGCGAAGTTTGGGGTTGCATATCAACAACCGGGCGACAATGATCAACAAGGTCAGGGAAGGGCTTGATGTCAGTGTCGTTATCCACTTATCTAAAACCATGGGGCTGACAGAACAAGCGGTCGCAAAGCTCGCTCTCATTACCACTCGAACACTCACAAGGCGCAAAACCGAAGGCAAACTGCGTACCGATGAATCGGATCGTTTAGCACGTATTGCTATGGTTTTTGATGAAGCAGTGGATATGCTGGGGGGAGATAAAACCAAAGCATCGCACTGGTTTACTACACCAAAGAAAGCATTGGGCGGCGCTTCGCCTGCCGATTATGTGGATACGGAAATGGGGGTGCAAGAAGTCAGAAACTTGATTGCTCGTATTCGGCATGGTGTATTTTCTTAGATTTGAGTCTTTATGAACTCACTCATGGAGCTGTTTCGGATCGTAGAAAAACCATGGGGTGGTCATGCTTTTGACGGTGAAGGTGCCCGTCTTTGTGGAGGCCGCTGGAATGGTAAAGGCACAGCGATGGTCTACACGGCATCAACGCGCGCGCTTGCCGTTCTGGAGCTGCTCGTTCATCTGGAAGATTCCTACATCATACAACAAAATTTTGTTATTTTTAGAGTGACTGTGAATGACTCATATATCATGGATTTGGGCAAGGGTTTACCCAAAGATTGGCAGAGTGACATCATTCCACTTTCAACTCAGGCCATTGGCGATGATTGGGTCAAGCAACAAGCGTCTGCTGTGCTTGGAGTTCCCAGTGTCATCATCCCCGAAGAGAATAATTACCTCATCAATCCACTGCACCCCGATTTTAAGATGCTGAAGATTGAAGAGGCTCAGCCACTTTCATTTGACCCACGATTGGTGATAACCCACCGAACCACGCCATAACCTATGAAGGGTATGGCGTGGTTGAAGTGCGGTCACTCCTGAGCTGGTAGCACCAAAAGCTCCACCCGTCGGTTTTTAGCACGCCCGAGTGCTGAGTCATTACTAGTGATGGGTTTGGTTTCACCGAACCCGACCGGAAACATCCGCAGCATAGAGACACCCAGTAAATCCAGATAACGAGTCACGCTGTTTGCACGCTGCTCTGATAACTGCTGGTTATGTTCTAATGAGCCGTCGCTATCGGTATGAGCATGCACTTCCATTGTGATGGAAGGGTAGTTTTTTAACTCCACAGCCACCTCGCCCAGAACATATTTTGCATTATTGGTCAGTTCGGAGGAGTTGGATTCAAAATTAACGCCCTGCAACACACCCTCAAACATAGCGCAGCCCACCTCATCGACCTGAGCACCGTCAGGAGTCCCCGAGCAGTGATCCGATGCATCATTTACTCCGTCTGAATCTGAATCTACATTGGAAGAGGCCGCCGTTTTTAATCCTGGAGGCTGATAGCTCAGTGGTGGGGCAACTATGGCAGGCTCAACAGAAGGTTCAGAAAAATCCATTTCAGGCTCAACAAAAGCTTCATCAACAGAAGGTTCAGAAACTTCCATTTCAGGCTCAGCAATAGGTTCTTCCACAACGGTTACCGTTTTTGCTTTATGTCCAAAATATTTGAGGGCGCTGATCGAAAACACCTGAGCATCTTTTGCAATATATTCATATTCACCCCGTATGGCAAAACCGTTGTCAAACTCATATTTCACTCCCACGCTGCCGAAAGGAAGTAATGAATCATCTTGCTTATACTGTATGTTGGCCGAGTTATTAAGCTTGCTCACACCTAATTTGAACATGGGAGAAAACCCCGCAATATCCCCAAAAAAGTGGTAGGCCGCTCCTAATGTGTAAGCGTTGTATTTAATATACTTGTTATCCGGATTTAGATGAGCCTGCCCCATCAAGTTACCAGACATTTCAATGCTGATATAGTCGGTGACCTCATACCCAGCCAGAAATTTGATGGCAGTATCTCGGTTATGGGCAACAGAAAATTTTGTAGAGCCGACATCAGGATCAAGAAAGCTCGTTCCAAGACCCAGGCCGACATAAAAACCACTCTGTGGATCCTCACTATAAACCTCATAAGTTTCATTCTGCTCATCGGTGGTGGCTGCTCCTTGGCCGCTGACCAGTAAAAGAAGTATCGCAGGAAAAACTTTTTGAAAAGGAAAGCGGCGCATCAATCCTAACAAAGTCACCATCAACATCACCCAGCCCATAGAGCCACCGCCCATTGAGGTTGTGACCACCGCACCACCATCTCGTGCTTCAGCTTGAACGGGCTTGGGTTTGACATCGTCTTTATCTAGATAGTTGGGGGTTCCATCATCGTCAAAGTCTCCTGGCTGCTCGTCACGGGTCAGGAGCCCATCATTATCATCATCGTTATCAAGCGCATCAATCAGGTCATCACCATCGGTATTTCTAGGTGCCTTAACATCACCCACTTCATCGCCATCAGCAAGGCCGTCACCATCTGAATCGGTGTTTAGTGGGTCAGTTCCCAGCGTGAGTTCATCGCGGGTGGAAATTCCATCATTATCATCATCAGGGTCAAGCGCATCAATCAGCTCATCGCCATCGGTATTTTTGGGCGCATTAACATCCCTTCCCACTTCATCGCCATCAGGAGTGCCATCTTCATCTGAATCGGCCTTTAGTGGGTCGGTTTTCAGTATGTTGCGCTCATTAAGGGTGGAGAGCCCATCATCATCATCATCAGAATCAAGCGCATTAATCAGGTCATCACCATCGGTATTTCTAGGAGCCTTAATATCACCCACTTCATCGCCATCAGCAAGGCCATCACCATCTGAATCGGTGTTTAGTGGGTCAGTTCCCAGCGTGAGTTCATCACGGGTGGAAATTTTATCATTATCATCATCAGGGTCTAGATAGTTAAAAATCTTATCGTTATCGGTATCCAGCGTCACCGGCGCTTCATCGGCGGTCGGTATGCCATCGTTATCATCATCATTATCCAGATAGTCGGGTCTATCATCGCCATCACTGTTTCTCTGCTCTTTTTTGCCTTCATCATTATCAAGAATGCCGTCGCCATCTGAATCGGCATCCTTGGTTATCACTTTAAAGCGATCTGAAAATTGGCCATCACTGATGATTTTATTTTTGTTATCCCCATGAACGTTGGTAAAAGAGCGAACTTCAACAAAATAGTCAGTGCCGCTTTCCAAACCCTCAATCACTCTGCTATTTATGCCTTTTCCCTCAACTTCAATCGCATCATTAACCTTTTCACCCTTTTCATCATAGAGCTGAATAATGTACCCCCCCTTCTGATCATAATTTACTGCATCCCAACTTAAGGCGATGCTACTCTGTTCAGGGGTATACCCTGTAATTGTCGCATCCAGCGTCTGGGTTGGCATGAAATCTTCAATATTTGAGTCTTTAGCAGGGTAAAGTCCATTATAATCCAGACCTAGGAATAGGATCTCTATGTCGCCTATTTTCTTTGGGACTATCCCTGTAAGAGCATTACTACTTAAGTCCAATATTTCCAGAGAAACTAAATTACCGATTTCCTCTGGAATAGTACCTTCAATTGAATTACTACTTAAGTCCAATATTTCTAGGTTGGCTAAGCTCCCAGTTTCCTTTGGAATTGTACCTTTAATGCTGTTGCCATTTAAGTACAATTTTTTCAGATTTCTTAAATTTTTGATTTCCTTTGGGATGGTACCTTCGATTAAATTATTACTTAAGTCTAATATTTCCAAGTTAACTAAACTTCCGATTTCCTTTGGAATTGTGCCTGTGATTGAGTTATTACTTAAATTCAGTTGCTCCAGACAAGCTAAACCCCCGATTTCCTTTGGAACGATGCCTTTGAGAGTGTTGTGACTCAAATCTAATCCAATGACTGATTTATCATCATTACACTCTACCCCCCTCCAATTACAGATACTGACCATTCTGCGAGGCACACTATGTTCTAACGATTCAAATATTGTGGCCAGAACCTTTCTTTCATTGACACCTTCCGCCACAGCACAAGCATCATCATCATCAGCCACAGCTTGCCCATAAAAGGCAAACTGACCCATAACAACAATCCCTGTTATTTGTAATAATCTGTTCCAATTCAAGAACCATCTCATTTTTTATCTCCTGAGAGTTGTACCTGTATAAATAACAACTCAGCAACAATCACGCAATAACTTCGATCTCAAGTTATTCCGCGCTCGTTCCTGAGCAATAATAGGGGGATTCAATACCGTATGATGAAAGATAACACACTTATATGCAACCATCTGGCTCTTGTTCAAAAAACTGGAATTTCAAATCATGGACATATTGATCGGCGTAAAATAGAGTCGCGCGGATAGGGTGGGCTGCTGTCAGGTTTTTATTGAACGATATCAGGGCAGATTTTCATCTGCCCCTCCCAACGTTCGATCGTTTCGCCATTAGCATTGGCAACCTTCTCTTTTGACCGCCCTGGCAGAGCGCCATATTTTAACTCCAGAATTTTCAGAAACACCTGATGGTTGCATAATTTAAGAGCATTATCTTATACCATATGATTGGGTGGGTGATCTGTTCACGGGTGAGGCCTTTCCAATAATTTGCATGATTTTAATTGGTGTTATAATCCTCGCCCAATCATCCAAAAAATAAAGCCAGAAAAGTACACCCATGAATCAGTTCAATATACCTTTATTGCTTGAAGCCGATATTCTCGAACAGCTCCTGAATGTCGATAATATTTTGATCGTCGACCTCTCTTCGTCTGATATTTATGAAGATTACCATCTTGCAGGCGCAGTTCATCTGGATATCGAACAACTTTCAGTATCCATCCCTCCTGTCATGGGACTCTTGCCTGATATTGATACGATCAACCATGTTTTATCCGATATTGGCATGACCTCGAATACACATGTGATTGCTTACGATGACGACATGGGGCTGAAAGCATGTCGTTTTTTATGGACGCTGGATGCAATAGGTCATCACAGCTTTTCACTTCTTAATGGTGGACTACACGCATGGATGGGGGAAGGTTTTCCCGTAAGCGATGAAGCGGTGGTTCCAAGCTCCAGCCATTATCAAGCCAATACATTTAATAGCGATGCAATTGCTTCAAAATCTGAAATTCTGGCAGGGCTGGAAAGTAACAAAAATATATTGCTCGACGTTCGTTCTGATAGTGAATTTTCAGGGTGGGACAAACGTGCTCTGCGTGGTGGTCATATTCCTGGCGCAAAAAATATAGAGTGGATTGATGCGGTTGATCGTGAAAATAATACTCGCTTTAAAGACGAACATGAACTTCAAGCACTTTATGAGCAAGCGGGTATTAATAAAGACAAAACCATCATCACCTACTGCCAGACTCATCGCCGTTCGGCACATACCTATATTGTGTTAAAAAGCCTCGGCTACAAAAATATAAAGGGCTACCCGGGTTCATGGTCAGAATGGGGAAACAGCGAAGAGACTCTAATCGAATAACAACCATGTCTAACACACAATCCACCCCCATGATGCAGCAATACTTTAGCATCAAGGCTGACTACCCTCACATGCTCGTTTTTTATCGTATGGGGGATTTTTATGAGCTTTTTTTTGATGATGCTCGCCTTGCATCAAAACTACTCGACATTACGCTCACCAGCCGTGGCAAGCACGGAAACAACCCGATTCCAATGGCAGGCATTCCCTATCATGCGGCAGAAAATTATCTCGCTAAATTGATCAAAAAAGGGGAGTCTGTTGCTCTTTGTGAACAAGTGGGTGATCCGGCCACATCAAAAGGGCCTGTCGAACGCAAAGTCATGCGTATTGTCACCCCCGGCACTGTCACGGATGAAGCGCTGCTTGATGAACGTCGTGATAATTTACTGGTCGCCATTCATCAACACAAAGAAAAAATAGGCATTGCTTCGCTGGATATCAGCAGTGGTCGATTCAGTGTGCTTGAAGTAAACGGTCAAGATGCACTCGCCGATGAACTGGAACGCCTCAAACCCAGTGAACTGCTCTATGACGAAACCAAGCGCAGTGACTTACTGGCAAACCAATCATGTGCTCGGCCCATGCCCCCCTGGCACTTTGACCTTGATACCGCCACAAGGCTGCTCACAGAGCAAATGGGAACACGAGATCTCAGTGGCTTTGGCTGTGAAAAGCTGGACATCGCCCTTGCCGCTGCTGGTTGTCTGCTGCAATACGCACAAGATACCCAGCGTACGGCACTGCCGCATATTCAAAGCATTAAAGTTGAACAACGTGATGAAACGGTGCTGCTCGACCAAGCCAGTCGCCGCAACCTCGAACTGGAATTTAACCTCAGTGGCGGCCAGGATCACACCCTGGCCTGGGTGATGGATCGCACCTCAACCTCGATGGGAAGCCGCCTGCTCAGACGCTGGATCAATCGCCCACTACGTGATCACAACACATTGCGACAACGCTACCACTGCATCGGTATTTTGTGTGAAAACCAAGCTTATGAAGCACTTCAAACAAACCTCAAAGGCATCGGTGATATCGAACGCATTTTGACCCGTGTTGCACTCAAAACAGCACGACCGCGTGACTTGGCACTGCTACGTTTTGCTCTATCAGAACTACCCGCACTACAGCAGATGATAAACCCACTTGATGCGCCTTTGCTTTCAACGTTACAACAAAAAATTGCAGAATTTCCTGAAGTTCATCATCTATTAGAAAGTGCAATTATCGAAGAGCCGCCCGTACTCATTCGTGATGGCGGTGTGATCGCCACAGGTTACGATGGAGATCTGGATAAGCTGCGCTCGCTCAGCGAAAATGCCGACCAATACCTGATTGATCTCGAAACCCGAGAGAAAGAACGAACAGGAATTACAAACCTCAAAGTCAATTACAACCGAGTTCACGGTTATTACATTGAAATCAGCCGCCTGCACTCAGATAATGTACCGGATGATTACACACGTCGCCAGACACTCAAAAATGCCGAACGCTTTATCACACCCGAGTTGAAAAAATTTGAAGATCAGGTGCTCAGTGCGCGTGAACGTTCATTGGCACGAGAAAAATTTCTTTATGAAGGAGTGCTGGAAGGTCTGTTGCCACATATCGTAGCACTGCAACAATCGGCTGCTGCACTGGCGGAACTGGACGTTCTCACCAACTTTTCTGAACGTGCCGATACGCTGAATCTAAATTCGCCCGAACTGATCGACACACCCTCCATTCAGATTGAAGCAGGCCGACATCCAGTGGTCGAAAAAACACTGAACGCCCCTTTTGTCGCAAATGACACACTATTTGATGATAACCGGCGAATGCTCATCATCACCGGCCCCAATATGGGCGGAAAATCGACCTACATGCGACAAACGGCCATCATTGTATTGCTCGCACATGTCGGCAGCTATGTTCCTGCAACTCGTGCCACCCTCGGCCCGATTGATCGTATTTTCACGCGCATTGGTGCTTCTGATGATCTGGCCGGTGGCCGCTCAACCTTCATGGTTGAAATGACAGAAACAGCCAATATTTTGCACAACGCTACCGAGCAAAGTCTGGTTTTAATGGATGAGGTAGGCCGTGGTACCAGCACGTTTGATGGCCTGTCACTCGCATGGGCCTGTGCCGAGCATCTGGCACAAAATACCCGAGCATTTTGCCTGTTCGCCACCCACTATTTTGAACTCACCACCCTTCCAGAAACACTAGATACGACCTACAACGTTCACCTTGATGCCATTGAGCACGGCGATAAAATTATTTTCATGCATGCGGTCAAAGAAGGCCCCGCCAATCAAAGCTATGGTTTGCAAGTCGCGGCACTCGCCGGTGTGCCTTCAAAAGTGATTAAAGTCGCCAAAAAGCGCCTTGCCCAGCTGGAGGCTAATGCCCCACATGACAAAATAAAGGCCGCATCTGCCCCTCAGATGTCGCTTTTTAATGCTGAGCCAGAAAGCCATCCAGCGGTCGATAAGCTTGCCGACCTTGATCCAAACGACATGACCCCGATGCAAGCGCTTGAAGCTTTGTTTCAGCTTAAAAAAATGTAACGGAATATAATGGCCATCAATGCACATAAAATCATGTCAAGCACGATAGAGTTTTTCTACCGTACTCGACTCGACATAAATACAGGTTTAAATTTTATGCGCTGGCTGTCTGAAGTTCATTTATAACATCTGCTTTTTTCTGAATTGCATTTAATAATGTATCGAACGATTCAGAAAAAGATTTGACACCTTCATCTTCCAGGGTATCTGTAATCCGATTCAGATCAATGCCCAGATTTTTTAATAAATCAATACTATTTTTTGCAAGTTCCAGATCTGTTTCGAGTGTCGCTTGCGGGTTTCCATGGTCTTTGTAGGTTTCAAACGTTGCGGGTGGAATTGTATTGACTGTATCCGCACCGATTAATGTGTCGACATACAGTACGTCACTGTAATCCGGGTTTTTAGTGCCAGTGCTTGCCCAAAGTAATCGTTGCATTTTTGCACCACTTTCTACGAGATCTTTGCCTCTTTGGCTGTTGGAAACTTTTTTATAATGCTGGTAAGAGAGCTTGGCATTGCTAATCGCAATTTTTCCCTTGAGTGATTGAAGCTGAATTTTTGTATGATGATCGGCCGTTTCCATTTTTTGATCCAGCAACTTGTCGACCATTGCATCAACACGGCTGATGAAAAAGCTGGCCACTGAGCTGATGTTATCAATGGGCTGGCCACGGCGCAAGCGTGTTTCAAGGCCCAGTAAATAAGCCTCTAAAACTTCTTTGTAGCGTTTACTGGAAAATAGAAGCGTTGCATTAATGCTAATTCCTTCTGAAGTCAGTGTTTCGATTGCACTTAAACCTTCTCGGGTTGCGGGGACTTTGATCATCAGGTTGGGGCGGTTGACTCGCTTAACCAGTTGCAGTGCTTCTAAAACTGTTTTGTCTGCGTTATAGGCCAGATCGGGTGAGACTTCAAGGCTGACCATGCCATCAATACCATGGCTTTCTTTATAGATTGGCAGTAATAAGTCAGCCGCTGATTGAATATCAGTAATAGCGAGAGAGAAAAATAAATCGCGACTACTTTTCGATGGGTCTTCCTCAAGGAGTTGCTTTATTTGGTCATCGTAATCGCTGCTTTTGCTGATTGCATTCTGAAAAATTGTTGGGTTAGAGGTGATGCCTTTTACACCATCTTCTTGAATCATACGTTCCAGCTCGCCTGATGTGAGCATTTTACGATGAATATTGTCATACCAGGGGCTTTGCCCAAAATCATGTAAACGGCGCAGTGAGTTCATTATTATCTCCTAAATGTCACATTTCAAATGGTGGTATTGTTTGCTGAATAGGGCTATAATCGGAAATTGCCCTTAACCAGATTTTAAAGGTTGTCGGCAGATAGATCGGTATTCGATAGGTTAGTTTCATTGGCGTTGTCTGTTACGGTGAGGAAAAGAGTGTTGTTGTGCAGCAGGGACGAAACACTCTGAATCAAGCACGGGAGGTTTTATAATGATAAAGATAGATTTTACGTTGCCACGTATTGCTCTGTTTTTCATTGGAACCTGTGTTGCAGTTTCTGGTTATGCCGATGAAGTCTCTGGTCAACCCGCTGTGCAGACCGAATCGAAACAGATTATTTGCAAAACACCTGAAGAGGCAAAACGCCTCTGCTCCGAATCACTTCGATCCCACTCTTTTTTCCCTATTGATACCAAAAAAAAGTCGCTGTTACTGGACTATTCAAGTAACGCAATTTCAAGTTTACAAAACCGATTGTTGTCGGTTCACAAGCATATAGGCAATCCCACTTTTCGTTTAAATGTACAGAGTGATAATCCAGTGCTTGGTATGGGGTTGATTAATCAAGAGATCTTGCGAATCAGTTTTTTGCTGGGTACCGATATAAATATTGAGCAGGCGACTGCTGAAGAGTTGATGAACTCATTGACTGAACTTAAGTTGAAGCCAAACATTGGCTTGGGCTTTGAAAGGTACTGGTAAAATACCTGATTAATTTTGTGAACTTTTAAAAATAGCGCGTGTCTTTAATAGCAGAGTACGCACAAATACTCTCCCGCTTTTTATCTCCCTTCAAAGCGGGGATTTAAACTCCCCGGCTATCTCCCAGTAGCTGGGGTTTTTTTTGTCTCCAGTATAACCAATCAAAATTATTTTAATTGGTTGCTGACTTCTAGCCATTCATTTAATTTACTGTATATCTCTTCAATGCCTGTTTTTTTCAGGGATGAAAAAAGTTGTACGGAGATTGGGATATCTCGTGCTTGCTGCTTTAGGGTTTTTTTTGCTTTGCTGAGTGTTGCCTGGGCTGCATTTCTGCTGAGTTTATCTGTTTTGGTCAACAAAATATGTGCGGGCATCTTGGCGTGTTCACACCAGTCAAGCATCGACATATCAAATTCAGTAAATGGGCGGCGTGAATCCATGATAACAATCAGCCCTTTAAGTGCTTGTCGCTCATTTAGGTACGATGAAATCAGTTGCTGCCAATGTTGTTTGACTCGATCAGGTACTTTGGCAAAACCATAACCAGGCAAATCGACCAATCTGTGCTCTGAATCTATTTCAAAAAAATTGATGAGCTGGGTTCGTCCTGGAGTTTTACTGGTTCGCGCAAGGCCACGCCGATGAGTCAATGTATTAATGGCGCTGGATTTTCCGACATTAGAGCGGCCGGCAAAAGCGACTTCTTTTCCCATATCAACGGGAAGCTCGGAGGCTTTGTTGACACTGGTTGTATATTGGGCTTTATTGTAGAACGCACGCATGGATAAAAAACTTCGATCAAAGTTGTCACTTGCGGGTTGCAAGATCACAAATAGCCGCCATAATAGGCTGTTTTTGAATCGTTCTCCACTAATTAATAGATACTGACCTGATGAAACAACTGATAAAAAACCTGCTTTGTGATGCTGTTTTACAACTACAGCAGAGTGATGTGCTACCAAAAGAATTGAAACTGGATGTTCAGGTTGAGCGTGGGCGTAACAAAGAGCTGGGTGATTTTGCATGTAATCTTGCGCTGATGCTATCTAAAATTGCCCGTTGTAAGCCACGTGATTTGGCAGAAAAGTTAGTGCAGGCGCTGCCTGAGTCAGATTCAATATCTAAAATCGAAATTGCTGGGCCGGGATTTATCAATTTTTTTATGGCACCCGCCGCATTTCAGCAGATTATTCCAGCGATACATGAGGCTGGTGAAGCCTATGGACACAGTGCCGTTGGCCAGGGGCGAAGAGTGCAGGTTGAATTCGTTTCAGCAAACCCGACGGGGCCACTGCATGTCGGGCATGGCCGAGGAGCTGCATACGGTGCTACGGTGGCTGATTTGCTGGTGGCTGCTGGCTTTAAAGTGCATCGTGAATATTATGTGAATGATGCAGGTCGTCAGATGGATATTTTAGCCACCAGTGTTTGGTTGCGTTATCTGGAGCTGTGCGGTGAAGCCATTATATTTCCAGTGAATGGTTACCGTGGTGAATATGTCCGTGATATTTCAATGACATTGAAAAACAAGCATGGCGATACCTTTCAGCGTGCGGCTCAAATTGTCATGGCTGGTTTGCCAGAAGATGAGACCGAAGGCGGACAAGGCGACAAAGAGACACATATTGATGCTTTGATCCAGCGAGCAAAGCAGTTATTAGGCCATCAAGATTATCGCTCAGTCTTTAATGCGGGACTGGAGTCTATTTTAGGCGATATTCGTGAAGATCTTGAAGAGTTTGGTGTCGTTTATGAAACGTGGTTTTCCGAGCGTTCACTGGTTGAGAACGGTGCGGTTGAAAAAACAATTGAGCGACTTAAAAGCAGTGGCCACCTTTATGAAAAAGAGGGCGCATGGTGGTTTAAATCTACGGACTATGGGGATGAAAAGGACCGAGTTGTTGTTCGGGATAATGGAGAGACCACCTACTTTGCATCCGACATTGCTTATCATTTAGATAAGGCCGAGCGTGGCTACGACAAGGTCATTGATGTTTGGGGGGCTGATCATCATGGTTACGTACCACGAGTTAAAGCCGCACTTTCGGCCATGGGTAAACAACCCGATCTGCTGGATGTTTTTCTTGTTCAGTTTGCAAATCTTTATCGTGATGGCAAAAAAGTACAGATGTCGACGCGTAGTGGCTCGTTTGTGACGTTGCGAGAATTGCGTGAAGAGGTGGGCAAAGATGCGGCACGTTTTTTCTATGTGATGCGTAAATGCGAGCAACATATGGACTTTGATCTGGAGCTGGCAAAATCACAATCGAATGATAATCCGGTTTATTACGTGCAATATGCTCATGCACGTATCTGTAGCGTGATGCGGCAATTGAAGGAGCGAGAGTTGAGTTGGAGTAGCGCGCAGGGCTTCGCTCATCTGTCATTGCTGACCGAAGCTCATGAGCAAGCACTAATGGCCACTCTTGCACGTTATCCAGAGCTGCTCGAAACAGCGGCACTCAGTCATGAGCCACATCAGGTTGTTTATTATTTGCGTGATCTGGCGACTGAGTTTCACACTTATTATAATGCTCACCAATTTATTGTTGATGATGAAAAATTACGAGGTGCGCGCGTTGAACTCATATTAGCGGTGGCTCATGTGTTGAAAAATGCTTTATTATTATTGGGTGTCTCTGCACCGGAAAAAATGTGATCGTGTCTACAAAAAGTAAAAAAAATAAGCGTGTTTATGTGCGTAGAAATCCAGATAAAAAAACAGTGTCGAAAAAAAGAACACCCGGTTGGGTTTGGCTTTTATCCGGGCTTTTGATTGGTCTGGGTGTGGCATTTTTAATCTCTTTTTTTAAAGACAGCCCTGAAAAAGAGTCACATGAAATAAAAATGACAGTCCCCTTAGTTCAACAGAAAGAGCCCGTAGCACCTTTGCCGCCTAAGCCAGAGCCACGTTTTGATTTTTATAAATCATTGCGTGATATGAAGATTTTCATTCCAGATGAGGAAGAGATCATTCCGAATAAAAGAGCGGTTTCTGAAAGTGCTGAAAGTAAAAAAGTAAATGCCCCAGGGGCTTATATTTTACAAGTTGCTTCATTTAAAGAGCATGAAATGGCAGATGCATTGAAAGCAAAACTGGCTATACTTGGTATTAAGGCGGGTATACAAACCGTCACGATTGAAAAAGGAGCCGCTTGGCATCGTGTTCGCATTGGCCCTATTCATGAGTTGCCACGCTTGCATGAGACTCAATTACAGCTTCAGCAGAACAACATTGAATTTATTTTGCTAAAATTAAAAGAGTAATTATACTCAACAACACCTTAAACTATGAGCTCTAACATGCCCCATTCAACCAATAGCGGCGTTACAACTTATCTGATCGGCATTGATGTGGGTTCAACCACCGTGAAATGTGTGGTTGTTGAGCCTGAAAGCTTTTCTATTGTATGGCGCTGTTATGATCGACATGAAGGCTTGCAAGGGCCAAAGCTGCTTGAATCACTAGAGCGCATGGAGTCAGAAAATCCCTTTTTAAAAGAAGGCCAGCACTTGGCTTATATTACGGGCTCTGGTGGCACAGCTGTTGCCGAGCATGTGGGCGCGAGATTTATTCAAGAAGTGAATGCCGTCACGCTTGCGGTTGAACGATTGCATCCTGATGTCAACAGCGTGGTTGAGCTGGGGGGGCAGGATGCAAAAATCATCATATTTCAACCTGGTGCTAATTCTGAGGAACGGCGAGTTGTCACTTCAATGAATGACAAGTGCGCCTCAGGTACCGGTGCAACCATTGATAAATGTCTGTTAAAAGTGGGTCTCAGCTCAGAACAAGCGACTCAAATTCCATTTTTACCCGAAAAACTACACCATGTGGCCGCAAAATGTGGCGTGTTTGCAGAAACGGATGTGGTCAACCTAGTGAAGTCGGGCGTACCCTCTGAGGAGATTGTAAACTCATTGGCTGATGCCATTGTGATGCAAAATCTTACCGTGCTGACACGAGGTAATACGCTGCTAAGCAATGTATTGTTACTGGGTGGCCCCAACACCTATCTGCCTTTTTTACAGGCATGCTGGCGCAAACGAATTATAGAAACATGGAAGGAGCGTGGTTATGCCGTTCCAGATATTCCTGCCCAAGAGTTGATCAAAGTGCCCGATGATGCACAATATTATGCCGCATTTGGTGCTGTAGTATTTGGTGCACAGGAGCAGGCTGAAGGAGCTGATTATTGTGGTGTTGAACGGCTTCGTTCACATTTGAATGGTGATAGTCAGCGTGCATCCTCTCATCACACCGGCCCAGGCTTATGGAAAACACCAGAGGAGTTGGAAGCGTTTAAACGGAGCTATGCGAAACCTGCATTTAAAGCACGGCAATTTGACACCGAAAAAATTGTTCGTGTTTACGTCGGAATTGATGGTGGCTCGACCACCACAAAAGCGGTATTGCTTGATGAACAGGGTGAGGTGATAACAAAAGAGTATCTTCTCTCAACGGGTAACCCGATCAATGATAGCAATATAATTTTCAAAAAGCTGAAAGAGTATATATCGCAGCAAAGTGCTTCCATTGAAATTGCAGGCTGCGGTGTGACGGGCTATGCAGGCGATATACTCGAAAAAGCATTAGGCTGTGATGCCAATATTGTTGAGACAATTGCACACATGCAAAGCGCCAAGCGCTTTTGTGGCGATGATATTGATGTGGTTTGTGATGTGGGTGGACAGGATATCAAAGTGCTTTTTTTGCAACATGGTGATATAAAAAGTTTCCGTCTCTCAAATCAGTGCTCGGCCGGAAATGGCATGTTGTTGCAGGCAATGGCGCAGCAGTTTGGTGTGAAAGTAGAGCAGTTCGCTGATGTCGCATTTGAAGCTAAAAGCTCCCCTAACTTTAGTTATGGCTGCGCTGTTTTTCTCGATAGTGATCGTGTCAATTTCCAGAAAGAGGGTTACTCCCGAGAAGAGTTATTTGCTGGATTAGCTCGTGTCCTGCCAAAAAATATATGGCAATATGTGGTGCAAATTCCACGTCTTGCCGAATTGGGGCGTAAGTTTGTATTGCAGGGCGGCACGCAATATAACCTAGCGGCGGTCAAAGCCCAGGTTGATTATATTAAAGCGCGAGTGCCGAATGCAGAAGTGATTGTGCATCCCTTTTGTGGAGAAGGCGGCGCGATTGGTGCGGCGCTTGAGGCGATGCGGATCGTAACACTTCGCGGCAACTCTTCATTTGTCGGGCTTGATGCTGCGCTCAATGTACAATTTACTGCACGTACTGATGAAGAGACGCGCTGTACTTTTTGTACCAGTCACTGTTCGCGCACCTTTATTGACATCGAACTGCCTGTCGCGCCTCCTGTCAGGCATATCGCAGGATTTTCCTGTGAAAAGGGAGAGGTCGAATCCAAACAGGAAGTGGTTGCGCAAGAAAAGCGAAGGCGAAAGCTTAAATCGAACCACCCCAATCTGGTGGATGAAGAGTCGAAGCTGGTTTTTCGCCATGTTTATAAAGCGACTCTGCTTCCTGACGCTTCAACGCAGATCGAAACGACTCAACCTGAAAAGCGTTGGTTTACAGTTCACCATAAAAAAGTAAAACGTCATTTTCAGCGCAGCTCAGAAGCGGTCATGCAACGCCGCCAACAAATTAGAGTTGGAATGCCGCGTGCGCTTAATATCTATACGATCGCCCCTTTTATGCGAACTTATCTTGAAACTTTGGGCATTACTTCGCACAACATTGTGTTTTCCGATGAAACTTCTGAAGAGTTATGGCGTGAAGGGGGTAAGTATGGCTCGATTGATCCCTGCTTTCCTGCCAAGGTCTCACAAGCTCATATCTATAATTTGCTCTATAAAAAGCAGACGAGCCGTAAATCGCTTGATTATGTCTGGTTCCCGAGTGTGCTTCAGCTCTCTAATTTTTGCACAAACGTTATTGGTAATACGACTTGCCCCATTGTGGCGGGCACGCCCAATGTAGTCAAAGCATCGTTTACAAAGGAAAAGAATCTATTTGATCAATGTGGTGTTGGCTACATTGATAGTGCGCTTGATTTCAATAATTTGCCACTGCTCAAACGGCAACTTTTTGATACATGGGCTTCACATCTTGATATCACAGAAGATGAGAGTGATTGGGCATGTGAGCAGGGGCAGAAAGCGATGCAGCATATTGATGCAAAAGTGCAAAGCCGTGGCATGGAGTTGCTCAAATCCATGAAAGATAACAACCGAGTTGGTTTGTTAATGTTGGGGCGACCTTATCATAATGACCCTGGAATCAACCATGAAGTATTAAGTGACTTTCAGGCGCTCGGCTATCCCGTGCTCTCTATTCGTTCGATTCCTAAAGATCCTGCTTATCTCGATCAATATTTTGGTGAGGAAATTGCGTCAGGAAAGATCAGCGATGTTTTTGATACTCGTGATGTCTGGCCAGAAAGTTATTCAGTCAACAGTGCTCAAAAAGTATGGGCAGCAAAATTTGCTGCACGTCACCCTAATATTGCTGTTGTTGATTTTTCAAGTTTTAAATGCGGTCATGATGCGCCGACATATGGTTTGGTCAACCAGATTCTTGCGGCCAGTAAAACGCCACACTTTATGCTGCACGATATTGATGCAAATAAACCTGGCGGCTCAATTAAAATTCGAGTCAATACGTTTCACTATTCACTGCAACGCTTTCAAGCTGAACTGGAAGCCAGCAAAGAAAGTGTGATGCTCGCCTATAAACCTGACACCAAAGTATCGTAGGGAACAAATATGGAACCTCAATTCAAAGAAAATAACAGTGTAGGTGAAGTGGTTAATTTTGTTTCTATGGACAGGCTGACTGATCCAGATGTCGAACACTGGTACGACGAAAACCCAATTAATTTTAGTGCTGAAGAGCGCAGTGAAACAACGCTTCTTTTTGGTGGTTTGACTGAAATGCATGATCAGCTATTGGAGGCAGGGCTGTTAGCACTTGGCTATAAAGCAAAAGCACTGCCAGTCGCTGATCTTGCCGCATTGCAGTGTGGCAAGGAGTATGGCAACCGAGGCCAGTGTAATCCAACCTATTTTACGGTGGGTAATCTGGTTAATTACCTATGCTATCTGCGAGATGATAAAAATCTGTCCGTTGCTGAGATCATTAAAAACTACCTCTTTGTTACAGCGGCAACATGTGGTCCTTGTCGTTTTGGAATGTATGTCACCGAATATCGTAAAGCTTTGCGTGATGCTGGGTTTGAGGGTTTTCGAATTTTATCATTTCAAGGTGATAATGCAGGAAAAGATGGCAATAAAAATGATGGATTAAAAACAGATTTAAAGTTTTTTGCAACAGCAGTGAAATGTGTTGTGATTGCTGATGTACTGAATGCCATGGGCTATCGTATTCGACCTTATGAAGTCGAACATGGAGCGACAGATCAAGCTCTGCTTGCAAGCAAAAAGTTGTTGCAAACTGCAATTGGTAAACGAAAAAATTTAATTAAAACACTCTATCAGTGTCGGAAACTTTTGGCCGCAGTCAAAACAGATGTCACACAAGTCAAACCCAAGGTTTTAGTGATTGGTGAGTTTTGGGCGATGACCACTGAAGGTGATGGCAACTATCGCTTACAACGCTTTTTAGAGCAAGAGGGTGCTGAGTGTGAAGTGCAGCCCATTACCAATTGGTTGCTCTATATGGTGTGGGAGAAAAAGTCTCGTTTAAAAGAGACGATGTTGCTGCGCAAGGCAGAGCACACAGAAAACAGCTATAAAGATAAAAAATCTATACTCGCTAGTGCTCAAGTCAATATGGCCGCGCTTGGGCTCAAAGGGTTTTTTTACGGTGTTGCTTCTTTGGTCGGGCTCAAAAAATACAAACTGTCAGATATGGATGAAATTGCCCGTATCAGTCACCCCTATTACCTCAATGAGGTGCGGGGCGGTGAAGGACATATGGAAGTGGGTAAGTTGATTCAAGCGGTCGAGCAAAAAAAGGCTCATCTGGTTTTGAGTGTAAAACCATTCGGTTGTATGCCCTCTTCGGGTGTATCAGATGGTATTCAGTCACTCATTACGGCGCGTTATCCTGAAGCCAATTTTCTTGCGATAGAAACAACAGGCGATGGGGCAGTGAATGTTTATAGTCGTGTGCAAATGGCGCTGTTTCGGGCGCGTAAACAAGCACAGAAAGAGTTTGATCAGGCTCCAAGTTAGGAGCGTTCTTTAGGATTTAATTTGTACGCCAGCACGATTAATGCCAGCCCACCAATAATCATCGGCAGAGATAAAACTTGCCCCATTGTGAGCCAATCAAAAGCGATAAAACCAAGATGTGCATCAGGCTCTCTGAAGAACTCGACAAAAGATCGAAAGCAACCATAGCCAAGTAAAAATAGACCTGTAACAGCCATTTTGGGTCGAGGTTTACTGGAGTAAAACCACAAAATGAGAAATAGAACCAGTCCCTCAAGAATGGCTTCATAGAGTTGTGAAGGGTGACGTGCCAGCGGCCCACCGCTAGGAAAGATCATTCCAAAGGAGCTATCCGTGGTTCTGCCCCAAAGTTCACCATTAATGAAATTACCCATACGGCCTGCGAAGAGCCCTAAAGGTGCGAGGGGAACGAGAAAATCTGTAACACTGAAAAAGTCTTTCTTGTATTTTCGGCCAAATAACCAGATGCCAATCGTGACTCCAATAGCCCCACCATGAAATGACATACCCCCTTGCCATATTTTTAAAAGATCCAGAGGGTTGGCAAGTACAGATTCAAATTGATAAAACAGCATGTAACCGATGCGTGCGCCTAGCACGAGCCCTAGCGCACAGTAGAAAATCAGATCGCTGACCTGCTCACTGTTCCAGCCAGAACCAGGTTGCTTGGCGCGCCAATTTCCCAGTAGCCATGCCAAGGCAAAACCGATGAGGTACATCAGGCCATACCAGTGAATTTTTAGTGAGCCAAGGCTGAGTGCAACAGGATCTATATCTGGAAAAGGCAGCATCTAGTTCTTATTCTTTGATTAAAAATGAAATTAATTGTAGCATTTAACCTAGCTTTTCTCATACTGTTTGATTTTTGAGTCTATCAAGGAATTATGAAAATAGAACCCGAAATGCCGATTTTTAATCGCTTGCTGATATGGCTGGATTCGGCCTATTTCAATCTGTCGCCTCAAGCGCAGGAGAGCTTCCGTCTGCAGCTTAGTGATGCGCAACAAACAAAAGTCGCCATCTTTTTGCTGGATGCTCTTTTTGGCATCAAAACAGGGTCTGAGCAGGAGAGTAATACGGCCTGGGAACAGCTTGATAGTGAGCAAAAGAATATCTACAACGCCTACACTACGTTGTTGCGGGGTGTAGGCGAAAACTCTTTTTGTTTAAATGAGCATTTTGCTGAGGGGCATTCTCTGCAAGATTTCAAAACCCTCTATGACTACGATCTTGACGACTTCAATTTCCAGCAGCAGGCGCGCAAAGAGGAGGCGGAAAAAGAAGGTACTTCACCCTATCAAATCAAACCCTACCGCCTCTACCTGTCGCACCGTTGGGCACGGTTTATTGACGATGGCTGTTTCTATTACTCCACCATAAGCTCACTGAGTTTTTATCTTCACAGCGAAGTTGAAGAGTTTATCAACGAGCAGATCGACAACTTGATTCCCCACACTTATAAAAAGGGGGTTCACCACGGCGAGAGCGATAAGGGTGGTGTGCGCTGGGATATGCGCGTAGATGCCAACGGTCTTGAGGATCAGCTCGATGAGCTAAGAAGCCGCTGTTATCGTTACGAAGCAGCGCTGATTGAGAGGATGGATGAACAGTGCCAACAACAAACATCCACAGGTGTCTACCTGTTACCGAAGGAGGTCTACGGTGAGCCTAACCTCGATGTTGTGGTGCAAAATGACGAAGCGGCAAAAGCTATTCATTTTCAAACTTTCCTGCGAGATTGTCGTGCCTTGCAATGCCCCTCTGAAGAGCTGACGGCGCTTGTTGATGATGCTAAACAGGAGGCCGATAGTTTCCTGCGCCAGCAGTATCAGGATGTGATGGCAAACTTTGACCCAAAAATTAAAAAGTTCCAAAGGCGCCGCAAACTTATTGTTGCGCCGGGAGCGCAAGATGAGCTGGGGCTTTAAACTTATACAAAGTGCTTTCGCGTTTCAAATACAGAGGGTGAAAATTTTAACCCATCACTCTGCATGTGTCGTTTCACCAAAAAATCAAAAAGCAGTGGGTTGTATTTTCTAATCTCTGAAAATAGGCGTGCCTTTTCATTGCTGAACATGCCGCGCTCAACAATTTTTTTCATAGAAAAAAGTGGCATCACACCAGGCAAGGGATAGTCTGAGCCGTTAATCAAGCGGTGGTGCCAGTCCTGGCGTTTGATCAGGGTATCCAAGGCAGAGCCGACACGATTGGTTTGAGGCATGGCTGAAATATCGCCATACACCAGTTTTTCATAACGAGGTTCATCCATCAGGCGGCTGAACAGTTCAAAATTATCAACCGGTTTGGCATTCGGGCCTTTGTCGGTATCTATATTGTTTCCTTGTGATGCGCCGTGGGCGATGATCACACGCACACCATGATCCAGCGCCCGCCGTAAGCGTAAAGGGTTGCCAAGTTGTTGGCCGCTGCTGCTTTCAACGGCGTGTTCATCACCTGCGTGAGTGAGTAGTGGTATATTGTGGCTTTTAAGTGCTTCATAAAATCGATCACATAACGGTGAAGCGGGATCCATACCCATCGCTGAGGGAAGCCACTTGATCGCACGAGCACCAGCCTTTATGACTTGTTTCAGTGCATCAACGCAATCTTCACGATATGGGTGGATTGATGCAATCCATTCAAAGCGTTGTGAATGCTGCGCAGCAATCTGTGCTGTATATTCATTGGGTACATAAAAGGCGCTTCGATCCAGGCGTTGCCTGCCTGTTTCATCATAGTTGTGATCAAACGCCAGCAACATCAACTTGACTCCAGTGGGCAAGTCATTGTGGAGCGCCGCTAGTTTTGTTACAAAAGGCGTATCAACATCTTCTTCATTGACGCATGAGCCATTGAGAAAAAATTTAAAGCGAGTGTGCTGAATGGGATGCAGCATACTTTTCATTGAGGGGTTGACCCAGATGCCGCTGTTGCTATCGCCCAGACCGATGAGATGAACATGGCAATCCCAGACCTGTTTGCTGTCAATGCCTTGCCAGGCCTCTTTCACCCAATCATGCTGGGCAAGGCGGGCGGGCAGTGGGCCAGGTAAACATGGATTTAAAAACCCTTCATCAGGCCAAAAAGGCAAACAGCCGGTCAGGCTGGTTGAGAGCCCTGCGGCAAAGAAACCAAGGAATGTTCTGCGATGCATTATTGGTCTCCCAAAGGTTGACTGAGATCAGATACGCTCTGTTTGACTTCATCTGCGGTTGCCGTCATGGGCATCGCCTCGCCAAAGCTGACTATGAGGCGGCGCCTCCAGCCTGATCTGCCCAGCTCACATTGCCTTTTCGTTGAACGGGAGAATCGACTTCCCCACAAGCCATGAAGATAAAAAGGAACGATGGTTCCATGCACTCCATCAACGGTTTTTTCAAAGCCACGTTTGAAACTGTTTAACTGACCACTATGGCTAATCGTACCTTCAGGAAAGAGGCAAGCAATCTCACCGGCCTTTAATGCTTTATTGGTTTTTTGCAGTGCAGTTTTACTTTGGCCTGGTGTAATCGGAATGACATTAAAAAAGTTGAGAAACCATTTAAAGTACCAGCGCTGGTAATAGTGACGATCCATCACAAAGCGGATCGGGCGTGGGCTGACGAGCTGTATAATGGCCCAGTCGAGCCAGCTGATATGGTTGCCTAATAACAGTACCGAACCTTGTTTTGGCAGATGCTGCAGGTTTTGTACGTCAACATGGTAGATGCTACGAAAAAGAAGTCCGATTAGATAGATCATCATCGGGCGGGCAAGCAACTTTATTGTGTAGAGAGAGCCGATCAGTGCAATGAGTGCAATCATATAAAGTAGCCCGATACTTTTTAGGCCGATGAACGCAAATGAGACCGTCATGATTAAAAAACTTAGCATCGTCAAGTTTTGTACCCAATTATTGCCCGCTATAATGGTGGCTCGGTGTTCATCACTGGCGTGAAGCTGGATCAGCGAGTTCAACGGAACAATAAATAACCCACCAAAAAAGCCAAAAATAATAAATGTAATCGCAAGTGATTCAAATGATTGCAGCTGAGGCACGAGTGTCAGTGTGGCCATAATGCCGATGGCTCCGATCGGTATTAATCCCAGCTCAATGCTGTGGTGTGAAGCACGTCCGGCGAGCAGTGAGCCGATTACAATGCCAATGCCTGAGCAAGCGAGAATGCCTTGAATGATTATGGTATTGGTCTCTTGTAATATCTCTTTTGCAAATGCAGGGAAAGCAGCCAGTGCAACTTGTGATATTCCCCAGAAGATTGATAATCCGACAATCGACAACCAGATGGTTCGTTGGTGACGAATGGCATCAATGTTACGACGTAAATAGGTGCCATTAAAATAACTTCGGCGATCAAAGGTTTGAGTTGAATCACCATTAACTATTTCAGGCAGACGATAGGCGAAAAATAGCTCGATGATTGAGCACAAAACCAGCCCCCAGCCGATGGGTGCAATGGTTTTTAAAATCATCTCTTCATCTGTGATGGTGTGGCCATCCAGATAAAATTCAAAGGCGATAGAGAAAGCAAATATACCCGTCAAAATGGCGATAATCGTCGTCGCTTGAACCATGCCATTGGCCATTGCTAGCCCCTCTTTACCCACAACCTCTTTGATATAACCATATTTTGAAGGCGAATAAAAAGCACTTTGTATTGCCAAAACCAATGTCATTAAAAATGCAACTTGGTACCAGCCTTGGTAATAACACAAGGTAATGACTAGCGTTAAAATAACTGCACACCAAGCACTGATTCGCATCACTTTAGGCTTGCTAAAGCGATCAGATAAAAATCCGGCCGGTGCAAAAAGCAGAACAAATGGCAGTAAGATGAGCGCATTAACGATGGCGATTAAAACAATCTGTGTTTGTCCGTCGTAAATTTTGAAGACTGTATTTTGAATGATAATTTTATGCCCAAGATCAACAAAAGCATTGAGAAAAAGCACCACCAAAAAAGGTAGAAATCCCTGCCGTCGTAAAATACTATTCATTGCTGACTTTCTGACCCAGAATGCACGCTTAGCTGTTGATCCAGTTCATGAAGGCGCTGTGGTGTGCCAACATCAACCCATTGACCGCAGTAGTACTCCCCTGTGATTTGGTTGGCCTGCATTGCTTTGCGTAATAAGGGAGCCAGAGCAAACCGGCCACTTTTTTGTTGTTTGAATAGATTGGGATGATAAATACCGATGCCACTAAATGTATAACGCCGCTGCCTTGCTGTCTCGTGCAGTTTGTTGTCTGCTGAAAGTGAAAAATCACCCTCAGGATTATGAGGTGGATTATCCACAAGAATGAGGTGTGCAAGAGTGTCCGGCTTTAGTGAGGGAATTAGTGAGAGTGGGTAATCGGTCCAGATGTCACCATTAATCACTAAAAAAGGTAAATCACCTAAAAGTGGCAAAGCGTGATGAATGCCGCCACCCGTCTCTAATCCACCTTCGGGTTCACTGGAATATAATATATTGAGCCCATAACGCGGGCCATCGCCGAGCCTGTTTTCAATTTGTTGGCCTAAATGAGCGTGATTAATCACGACCTGCTTAAAACCTGCCAGTGCAAGTGCAATTAAGTGGTGCTCAATCAGTGATTTTCCACCGGCTTGTAACAGAGGTTTTGGTGTGTGGTCTGTGAGTGGACGCATACGTTCGCCACGCCCAGCCGCTAGAATCATCGCTTTCATTGGAATTGTTGAGTTACAGTTCAGGTTTGGACTGCTTTTGAGTATAACAAAATGTCTGAGCCTGATTTGATTGTTTATGCGCTTATGACTTGAATTCAGGAAAATAAAAAAAGACCATTGATGGCTAATTATTTATTCTGGTTTGTCCGACTTATGTAGCAACCTGCTTATGACATGTGGCAACAAAGGAATGAACCAGTGAAAATAGATAGTTTAAAAACTAAAGCATTAATCATGCTCGGAGTCGTAATGCTGGTTGCGTCCAGTATGGCGGGTGTGGTGTTCTATTCACTGCAATATGCCGTTGAAAATGCTGATGCTATCATTGTATGGGCAATAATGGCATGGCTGGTTATGATGCTGGTTGCTTTTATAGGGTTCTATCTGTTTCTGGATAGGGGGATTATCAACCCGCTGAAAAAAATTGTTGAACGTGCCAACGATATCGCAGAAGGCGATTTGACTCAGTTGATCAATATCAAGCGTAATGATGAACTAGGTGAGCTAGTGACTGCGTTCAATGCGGCCATTATTGATATTGGCTCCTCTGTTATCTCTATTAAATCTTCCAGCGCCTATCTGACTGATTTGTCATCAAGTATGTTGGATGCTAATCGCACTACAGGTGATAGAGTCAGAGCACAGGCTGTCGATATTGAGCAGGCCGCTTCAGCGGTGACTGAGATGAGTACCACCATTGAAGAGATGGCTGCCAATGCCAGCATGGCTTCTGATGCAACCACCAAAGCTCAAGAGTCGGCCAATCATGGCCAGCAGGTGGTCGATGCAACAATTGATACCATTACTGCACTTTCCGATGAAGTTAAGCATGCTGCAGAAGTGATCCGGCGAGTTGAAGACGATAGCGGCAATATTAATCTGATTCTCGATACAATTCGTAATATTGCGGAGCAGACCAACCTATTGGCATTAAATGCTGCCATCGAGGCGGCTCGGGCGGGTGAGCATGGTCGTGGTTTTGCTGTGGTGGCGGATGAAGTGCGCTCTTTGGCCAGCCGAACTCAAGAATCAACTCAAGAGATTCAGGAGATGATTGAGCGCCTGCAAAAGGGTACCAAAGAGGCGGTCAATGTAATGATATCCGGCAAAGAAGCGGCAGAATCCAGTGTCAGCCAAGCCGAACAGACCAGTGATGCACTACAGGAAATCGTAAGTAGTGTTGGTGTAATTGCAGATATGAACCATCAAATTGCCACTGCAGCGGAAGAAATGTCCTGTTCATCTTCTGAAATTAATAAAAGCATGGTTGCTGTTCATGAGGTATCACAGGATACAGCGCTGACAGCAGATGGAGCCTTTGAGTCCAGTTACCGAGTGTCGGCATTATCATCTGAGGTGCGCTCATTGATGAATCGATTTAAGATTGATGAGGTAAACCGTAGCAGAAACGATGAGATGTTTGCCTGGGATAGCTCTATGAATGTGGGCGTGGAAGAGATTGATCGGCAACACAAAATGCTGGTTAATATTATCAATGAGTTGAACTATTTGGTGCAGAGTAAACGTAGTCAGCGTGTGATACGTAGAGTGCTGTCTGGGTTGGTGGATTACACGCTCATGCATTTTAGTTATGAAGAGCATTTGATGAAAAAAAGTGGCTATCCAGATTTTGATAACCATATAAAACTTCATAAGGCTTTGATCACCCAAGTGACTGAATTTGTTCGTCGGGTTGATGCAGGTGAAAATATTGGTGAAGAGCTGCTAGAGTTTCTCAAGGCGTGGCTGATAAAACATATTAAAGGACAGGACAAGCAATACGTACCTTATATGAAAAAAAAAGGGATTAGTTAACTCCGCTTTGTTGGTGATTTAAGGAACCCAAGGGGAGAGCCATGCTGAAACTATTTATATTTCAGTTTTCGGACGACGTTTGAGCAGTGCTTGGGCGGCATCACGAGGGCTCAAATTTTTATAGATAACTTGATATATTTGTTCACAAATCGGCATCTCAACACCAAGTTTTCTGGCTTTTTCTGTCACCTCTTTTGCACCTTTTACCCCTTCAACGGCTTGGCCGATCTCTTCTAGGGACTTTTGTACTGAATTACCACGAGCCATTGATAAACCAAAGCGGCGGTTGCGTGATTGGTTATCAGTGCAGGTTAGAACAATATCTCCCATCCCTGTAAGCCCCATCAGAGTTTCTCTCTGGCCACCTAATTTCGTTCCGAGACGCATGAGTTCGGAGAGTCCACGGGTAATTAGTGCGGCGCGTGTATTGGCTCCAAGTTTCAGGCCATCAGAGATCCCTGTGGCAATCGCCAGTACATTTTTAACTGCACCGCCAAGTTCTGCACCAATAATGTCTGTAGAGGTATAAACTCGAAAAGATGGTTGGTGAAGGCGTTCTGCAAGCTGAGCAGCGAAGTGTTTGTCTGCTGATGCTAGCGTAATGGCAGTGGGCAGCCCTTTTGCAACTTCATTAGCAAATGTGGGTCCTGATAAAACGGCAAGTGGAATTGTATCGCCCAGTACTTCACGAGCCACTTCATGCAATAATTTTCCTGTGCCTGGCTCAAGCCCTTTGGTGGCCCATGCGATGCGCGAATTTTTATTAATATAAGGTTTGGCTTTTTCCAGTGTACTGCGAAAAGCAATGCAAGGAACCGCCAATAAAATATCTTGCGTAGTTGATGCCTCTTCTAGTGAGGTGCAAATATGCAGGTCATCAGGAAAAGGGGTGTCTGGAAAATAGCGCGCATTGCAGCGTTCACTTTCCATTTGTTGCAGATGCTCTGCATTATGAGCCCACAGCAAAGTATTTTGTTTGTTACGAGACAGCACCAGTGCCAGCGCGGTTCCCCACGATCCAGCACCGAGTACGAGAATGGGGTTGTTGCTATTAATGAGTCGTTTCTCCACTCTCACTCTTTTGTTGTTTCAAACGGTTGAGGTGCTGTTCATAGAGTGCGTCAAAATTAAGAGGCGCAAGTAACAGTTGAGGAAAGCCCCCTTTAGAGACCATGTTTGAGATGGCTTCACGAGCGTAAGGAAATAACAGATTAGGGCAGTAGCTGCCAACCATGGCACCTAACTCTTGCTGTGAAAAACCAGTGATCTGAAAAATTCCTGCTTGTTGAATTTCGACCAGATAAGCCGTTTTAGCATCCTCTTCCTCGCCTAGTTTGGCTGTGACGGTGATAGACAATACAACTTCATGGACATTTTCATTCAGTACAGCTGCGTTATTCGAGACTTGCAGATTAATATTCAGATTCATCTGTTCACGAAAGATATGAGGAGAATTGGGGGATTCGAAAGAAATATCTTTGGTATAAATATTTTGTACTGCGAACTGTTTTTCCTGAGCTGTTTGCTCATTTTTTTCTGCGTCGGCCATTACTATGGTTTCCTTTTAAAAAGATACTAAATTTATTATTTACTGATCACTGGCATATTTTCACCACGCCATGCTTGCATACCACCATTCAGTCTGTAAATAGCTTCAAAGCCTTTTTTGTGAAGAATTTTGCTTGCAGCGATTGCTTTTTGTCCAGTATTACAGCAAACAATAATGGGTTTGGATTTGAATTTTTCAAGCTCACCGATACGGTTTTCCAGATTGGCATTGGTGATATTTTTTGCATTGGAAATATGCCCTTTTTTGAAATCTGATTTGTCACGTATATCTAAAACAAGCGCTTCTTCCTTATTTATATAGTGGGTGGCCTCTGAGGGTGAAAGTGTTTTAACTCCCATTTTGCGTTGAAGTTCTGACATGATTAATGCCGTTACAACAGTAATCAGCGCTAGAAAGAGGAATATGTTGTCAGAGAAAAAAGTTCCAAAGTCATTCATGTTGTACGGTTTTATCCTTGAGCTTAAAGTTTGTGACTAATATAAATTCTGAAAAATGTGAGGGAAAGCTCAGTCGTACCGTAGCCTTTACTCGCTCAGCATTATACAATACTGCCCATTTTTAGCGTATAGCTAAAATATTAAGGAAAAATTTTCAGAAAATCATCTGGGTTAAAATGGATAATTATGACAGAAAAACATCGTCCCGCAGTACTTGTTATTCTTGATGGCTGGGGATACAGCGAAAGAACAGAGTCGAATGCGATACATCATGCGCATACACCCGTATGGGATCATTTGTGCCAACAGCATCCTAACAGTTTGATTTGCACCTCTGGCGCGGAGGTGGGCTTGCCTGGGGATCAGATGGGTAATTCTGAGGTTGGGCATTTAAACCTCGGTGCTGGGCGTGTCGTGCATCAGGAGTTGAGTCGTATTGATCTGGATATTACGAGCGGTGACTTTTATACCAACCCTATTTTGGTAGGTGCGGTGGATAAAGCCATCAAAAATGATAAAGCGGTGCATATCATGGGGTTGTTATCTACGGGCGGAGTGCATAGCCATGAAGTGCATATCCAGTCCGCGGTAAAAATGGCTGTGAGACGTGGTGCGACACGCGTTTATCTTCACGCTTTTCTTGATGGGCGAGATACACCACCTAAAAGTGCTGCAAAATCAATCAGATTAATGGAAGCCTGTTTTTCTGGCTTGGGGTGCGGTTCATTTGCCTCCGTGATTGGGCGATACTTTGCTCTGGATCGGGATAATAACTGGGATCGTGTGAAAAAAGCGTACGATTTGATTGCTCATAGCAAAGGTGAATTTAAAGCGCCCAGCGCAATTGCCGCCTTGGAAGCTGCATATGAACGTGGTGAAACAGATGAGTTTGTACAAAGTACAGTGATCTCAAAAAATGGTCAGGCCGTTCATGTTGAGGATGGTGATGTCATGATTATGATGAATTTTCGTGCTGATCGCGCACGTCAAATCAGCCGAGTATTTTTTGAGAAAGAGTTCACTGATTTTGCTCGAAATAAACATCCTGAACTTGCCGAATTTGTCTGTTTGACAGGATACAGCAAAAGTTTTGATGTGCCTGTTGTTTTTCAGGCAAAACAGCTCGAAAATACTTTTGGTGAATATATATCCAGCCTGGGTTTGAAGCAGTTGCGTGTCGCTGAAACTGAAAAATATGCTCATGTGACATTCTTTTTTAATGGCGGTGAAGAGAATGCTTTTCCAGGCGAAGATCGTGAGCTGATTCCATCCCCTAAAGTCAGTACTTATGATAAACAGCCCGAAATGAACGCATCAATCGTGACGGATAAATTAGTCGAAGCCATTAAAGGTGGCCATTATGATGCCATTATTTGTAACTATGCGAATGCTGATATGGTTGGGCATAGTGGTAATTTTAAGGCAGCTGTTAAAGCGATTGAAGCGTTGGATGCCTGTTTGGGGCGACTCTATGAAGCGGTGAAGGAATCGGGTGCGGATCTATTAATTACGGCGGATCATGGTAACGCTGAAAAAATGCGAGATGAGATTACGGGTCAGCCACATACTGCGCATACCAATAACCTGGTTCCCTTTGTTTATGTTGGGCTTCGTCCGGCAGGGCTAGTAGGTGAAGTTGATCGACGGGGTTCATTAAAAGATATCACACCAACCATGCTGTATTTAATGGGTTTGGAAAAACCGCCAGAAATGAATGGGTCGTCACTCGTGAAATTCATCTAGCCAAAGGGGGTAGAGTCGATTGATATCTTGTTTGATATAATGAAAAGGCTTCTGAATCAATCAACCCTGACCTCTTTGATTGTCGCTCTATTTTTATCCCTTTCAGTTTCAACTCTATTTGCTTCAGATAATTATGCGGTCAAATCTTCACAGCATAAAAAATTACAATCCACGATTGACAGTTTACGTTCAAAGCTCGAAAAAACACGGGGTGAACAGAGCAGTTTACGCGTTCAACTCAGACCTATTGAACGTGAAATGGGCCAACTTAATAACTCATTAAAGCAACTCGGAAAAAGTTTAAAATCTGAGCAGCGTGAATTGAAGCAGCTCGGAGTAGAAAAAAATCAGCAGCAGTCGGGTATCTTTTCACAACGCAAAGAACTTGAGCAGCTAGTACGCTCAAATTATGCGCTGGGTCGACAAGGGCCGCTTAAGTTTTTATTGAATCAGGAAGATCCATCGGCAGTCAGTCGAACATGGGTCTATTACGAATATTTTAATAAAGCACGCGCAAAAAAAATTGCTGAAATTAATCTTCGTTTAACTGAGCTTAAGTTGCTGGAAGAGCGTATTGGAAAGAAAGTCCAGTCAATTGAAACATTGTATCAAACGCAAAAATCTAAAAAAAACCGATTAAGCAGGCGCAGTCATGACCGGCGATCATTGCTGGTCAAGCTGGATGCAGAGGTGCGTGATAAAAGCCAACTGCTTGAGAACTTGAAATCAGATGAAAAACTGTTGGGAAAGTTACTATCAGGACTGCGCAAAGCGTTGGCTGATATTCCTAAGGAGAAAGGTGAGCGTAAACCATTTGTATCATTGAAGGGCAGCCTGAAACTGCCGGTAAAAGGGAAAGTTTCAACCCGTTTTGGTGGTATACGTGATAAAGAGAGTGGCTTGAAATTGCGCGGCATTATTATTGATGCAAAAGAGGGGCGCGATGTTCAGGCAATTGCACCTGGACGCATTGCCTTTTCTGATTGGTTACGTGGTTATGGCTTGTTATTGATTATTGATCATGGGGGTGGTTATATGAGTTTGTATGGGTATAACCAGAGCCTCTATCTTGAAGTCGGTGACTGGGTTGAAAAAGGTGAAGTGATTGCAAGTGTGGGTCTCAGTGGCGGGCGCAATCAGGCGGGTCTCTATTTTGAGGTGCGTAACCAGGGCAAACCCGTTAACCCGTTGTTGTGGTGCAAGGCTTCAAGCTCATAAATGTAGTGGCCAAGTCAATCTAGGAAAGAAAAATGCCTCCATGGAAAATCATTGCAAAAGAGATCTCAATAGCAACAAACCAAACATTTATATGCCACCAGCATCACCCTGTCGGTGGCGGCTGCATCAATGCCTCTTACCTTCTGGAAAGTAAATCAGGGCAAAAATATTTCGTCAAAATTAATGATGCCTCAAAGTTTCTCATGTTCAAAGCGGAAATGAGCGGGCTCAATGAAATTATCAACAGCCAAACAATTCGTACTCCACCCCCCATTTGTTGTGGCCAAGCGGATAAACACGCATTTTTAGTGCTTGAATATATTCATTTTAGCCCCTCAGGTAATTTCGAATTGCTTGGGCAGCAATTGGCCGCATTACACAAAGCACAAGCTCCTTATTATGGCTGGTTTCAAGACAATACCATTGGTTCCACCTCACAAATAAATAGCCAGAAAGAAACGTGGAGTCAATTTTGGAAAGAAAATCGCCTAGTGTATCAATTAGAACTCGCAGCTCGCCATGGCTACAGAGGAGATTTGCAGAGGCGAGGTGAGCAGCTCGTCACTCACCTCGATCAATTTTTTTCTGGCCACAAACCCGCGCCGACTATTTTGCATGGTGATTTATGGTCAGGAAACTATGGGTTTGATGCGCAGGGTCAACCTTTCGTTTTTGACCCCGCAGTTTATTATGGTGACAGAGAGACGGACTTAGCCATGACAGAGCTTTTTGGTGGTTTTCCGCCCCTGTTTTATAAAGCCTACAATGAAGCCTACCCACTCAGTGATGATTATCCCAGCCGTAAAGCACTTTATAACCTTTATCACATATTGAACCATCTAAACCTTTTTGGGTCGGGCTATCTATCACAGGCGCAACATATGATTGATGAATTATTAAGCACTATTGGCTAATAATCCCTGTTAGGAACGGTCTCGAAATCACCTGATCACCTTGCTTGCTTATTCATGCGCTGTTTGGCTTTTTCTTTTAACAGCATCCATAAAAACAGACTGTTTGTGACTAAATAGCGTTTCCACATTCGCCCTGGTTCCTGTAAAACACGATAAAACCACTCAAGTCCGTAGTTTTGCATCCATTGTGGAGCCCTTTTAACCTTCCCGGCAACCACATCAAAAGTGCCCCCCACTCCCATTACAAAATTAACACCGAGTTGCTCTTGCCACTGGTTAATAAAGTTCTCTTTTTTCGGTGAAGTAATCGCAACAAATAATAAACGGGCTCCCGACTCTTTTATTTTACTCACCACAGCACCTTCATCATCCCAGAAATAGCCATGATGATGACCTGCTACAATCAACCCTGGATAAAGTTTCTCGACTTGGTGGCGCGCTTCAGTGACAACTTCATCTTCAGCACCCAATAAAAATACTGGATAACCTCGCTCGGCACTCATCCGCAATAGTGCATGAAACAGATCAACGCCAGCAACACGCTCAGGAACGTCATGCCCTAACATCCGAGCTCCCAGAACAACCCCCATACCATCAATATTAATGATATCGCAAGAGCGAACTGATGCATCCAGTACAGCATCCTTACGCATATTGACCACTTTCGCTACATTCACAACAACATGCTGTGTAAAGCGTCTCTGCTCGACTCTCTCTGCAATCACACTTACAGTATCACTCTCTGTTGCCACATCCATAGGGCAGCCGAGAACTTCTATACGCTTCATAGAGTTTTGATTCATATGTTTTTTCCTAGGAAATTCACTCGTTAAGATACAAGTTTTTTTCCGTTATTACACCCGATAATGGAATATCCCAAGGGTCATGTGGAATAGCATCTAGTTTTTGAAAATCGTACGCCAGCCCCATCAAACAGGGCTTTTTCCAATGTTGGCGATGATGTAAAAAGTTAAAAGTACGATCATAATACCCTCCCCCCATCCCCATACGGTGCCCTTTTATATCAAAAGCGACCAAAGGCAGCAGCACCAAATCCAAAGCCCAGGCGGGTACAATGGAGCAAGCTGAAGCAATGGGTTCTGGAATGCCATATTTATTATTCTGCATGCGACTTTTTGTATTATAAGAAGTAAACATCAGGCGGTTTGAATAAAATGGTTGTATCACCGGTAAATAACTCTGTTTATTTAAGTTCCGAATGATATCTAATGTTGGTGTGGGATCTAGCTCTCCATCATGGGGTAGGTAAAGTGCAATTCGGTGTGAACGCTGAAATAACCTGTTTTTCGATAAGGATTGAGCCACCCGTACAGAGGCTTCATGGCGGTCAGAATCACCCAGTGAGCGACGCATGTTGCGCATCTGTTGGCGTAGTTGCTTTTTTGAAAGCGACATCTGTTTTTAAGTTTGAGTTGAGTATACAAAGAGGAGGCATATCCGCAAGCGCCGCTTGTTGTCATCAGTCTTGAACCAAGGGTTCAAGTGGGTACACATATGACGCATCAGGCGACCCGCAGCAAAGCGGGTATGCACAACAGCGTCGGGGACGCGTTCCCTGAGATATATATTAGGCCCAAGACCATCTCAGACAAACTGGCAAACGTTGCAGAGTATGCCTTGATTTTCAGTTTAACTCAGAACTATAAGCTTGGGTAGCTTAATTTTCACTTTGGTTCACCTTTATTCAATGCGAGCGCGGTGTCTATTTTCTCTTGTAATACTTTTATTTTTTCAAAAGCAGCATCGTTGTTTTTATATTCATTTTTCTGGCTGATAGTTAATTCGTGCGCAAAATTAAGTGCAGCCATCACAGCCACTCGCTCAGTCCCCAGCACTTTACCCGCCTTGCGAATTTCTCGCATTCTGGAGTCAAGAAGATCCGATGCCGAGACCAACGCAGGCCGCTCCTCTTTTTTACAGGCAACCTGATACTCTTTTCCGAAAATATTAATTAAAATCGGCTCTGGCTCATCGTTCTGACTCATAATTCAACCTCCATCATTTTAAGTCGTGAAATCATCAATTCCAAACGAGCGCGCACCCTCTCATTTTTTTCTAAAAGACATGAACGCTCCACAGGCCACTCAGCCTGCTTTTTTTTAAGTGCGCGATTCTCATCTGTTAGCTGCTGACAAGTCAACAATAGATCATTAATACTACTTTCCAACTTCGAAACAGTGGTGATTTCATCATTTTCTTTTTCAAACATTCATTTAAACCCAGTTATAGTGCCCACCAAGCAGATAGAATGATAGCATACCCCTTTTGACGAAATGCAAAGTTTGAGGGCAAGCACCATTGACACAAAAAACAGATTCGACCACTGACTTCAACCTCATAGATAAGTTGCTGAATGAGCAAGAAATTATTATAGGCGCATCAGAGTGCCACGGTATTTTATGCGGTTTATTCTGTAGCAAGGGTCACTTCAGTGACTCGCTCTGGATCAATCAGCTATGGGATGGCGAAGATAATGAGCTTGGAAATGACCTTTCTATTGAAACTCAAAAGGGACTCAAAAAGCTATATGAAATAACATTCCAGCAACTCAATGATGTTGAATGTACATTTTATCCACTTTTGCCCGAAGATCAGATGCCACTCCATTATCGTACCGAAATGCTCGCCAGTTGGTGCCATGGCTATCTTTATGGGCTAGGTATTGGTATTAAAAAACCACTGAATCAACTGCAAAATGATACGGCTGAAGCGATTCAGGATCTTGTTGATATATCACACGCGTTGCACCATACGGCCAACAGCAATGAGAAAGACGAAGGTGCCTACAATGAAATTGTAGAGTATGTACGTACGGTTGTGATGCTGCTTAACGAAGAGTTGCAGCCATTCAAAACACCCCCACAATTACATTAGATTATTATGGATAATAAAGAGTTCTTCCTGCGCCGCAAGCGGCTCATGAAAAAAATTGGGGTGGGTAATATTGCTATTTTACCCACATCGCTTGAGCAGCAACGCAATAGTGATGTCAACTACCCTTTTCGCCCAAACAGTAATTTTGCTTATCTCACGGGATTTACAGAGCCTGAAGCCCTTATGGTTCTCATTCCAGGACGAAAGCAAGGGCAGTTTGTTCTGTTTTGCCGTGAAAGAGATCAAGAAAAAGAGATTTGGAATGGTAAACGCGCAGGCCTGGAGGGTGCTCAAAAGCAATGGGGTGCCGATGAGGCGCGACCGATTCAGGAAGTAGACCAATATCTTCCTGAGCTCATCAAAGATCGCCAACAAATTTATTGTACATTAGGAGAGAGTCAGGCTTTTGACCAACAGCTCATGAGCTGGGTTAAACAGGTACGCGCAATGGCTCGCAAAGGCGTTAGCGTACCCACTGACTTTATCGGAATTGAACCTTTACTGCACGAGATGCGCCTTTTTAAAAGCAGCGCTGAAATCAAAGCGATGCGCAAGGCTGCAATAATTTCAGCCAATGCCCATCGCCGTGCAATGCAATTCTGTCAGCCAGGCATGATGGAATATGAGGTTGAAGCAGAAATTTCACACGAGTTTAACCGTATGGGCTGCCGTGATTCAGCCTACTCCTCCATTGTTGCCGGAGGTGAAAATGCATGCATTTTGCACTACACAGAAAATAACATGCCACTGAATGATGGAGAGCTTCTACTTATTGATGCCGGTGCAGAATATGACCTTTATGCCGCAGACATCACACGCACCTTCCCCATTAATGGTCGCTTTAACACTGAACAACGCGCTCTTTATGAAGTCGTTCTCAAAGCGCAACAGGCTGCGATCAAAAAAGTAAAACCAGGCAATCACTGGAATGCGCCTCATACTGCTGCTGTATTAGAGCTCACCAAAGGGCTTATTAAGCTGGGGCTACTGAAGGGAACACCTAGGGAGCTCATAAAAAAAGAGGCTTACAAGCTTTTTTATATGCACAGCACTGGCCACTGGCTTGGTATGGATGTGCATGATGTCGGTGATTACAAGCGCGACAAAAAATGGCGAACCTTTGAGCCGGGTATGGTTTTAACCATTGAGCCGGGTCTTTATATCGCATCTGGAAGCAAAGGTATTGCAAAAAAGTGGTGGAATATCGGCATTCGTATTGAAGACAATATATTGGTAACGAGTGATGGAAATGAAGTGCTTACACACGGCGCACCAAAAACTATTGCCGATATTGAAGATCAGTGCAACAAACAATGAAACCGTGATCCAACTGATTTTTCAGGTACTATATCTACATGCGAATACTCGGAATTGAAACTTCATGTGATGAAACAGGTATCGCTATTTATGATGCCAGTCAAGGCATTATGGCGCATGTGCTTCATAGTCAAATTGCACTTCATGCAGAATATGGCGGCGTAGTGCCTGAGCTGGCTTCTCGTGACCATATTCGCAAAACGATTCCGCTGATTAAGCAGGTTATGAAAGAGGCGGATGTTTCAGCACAAGAGATTCAAGGCGTTGCTTACACCTCAGGCCCTGGCCTGATCGGCGCTCTGCTTGTCGGCACCTCAATTGGTCGAAGCCTTGCGCTCGCCTGGCAAGTGCCCGCGATTGCTGTTCACCATATGGAAGGTCACCTGTTGGCCTCCATGCTAGAAGATAATCCGCCCCAATTTCCCTTTATTGCTTTACTCGTTTCTGGTGGACATACACAGCTTATTAAAGTTGAGGGCGTGGGTCGCTATGAGCTGTTAGGCGAAACTCTCGACGATGCCGCCGGTGAGGCGTTTGATAAAACCGCTAAAATGCTCGGTCTCAGTTATCCTGGTGGCCCTGCGATTGCCGAAGCGGCGAAGCAAGGCAACCCTGACCGCTTTCACTTCCCACGTCCGATGACCAATCGTCCTGGGCTTGATTTCAGTTTCAGTGGCCTCAAAACATTTTCAGTCAATACGCTTCATCAATTTGACTCACCCGATGAGCAGACCAAAGCCGACATTGCCTGCGCCTTTCAAGAGGCGGTCGTCGATACTGTCGCTATTAAATGCCAACGCGCTCTCAAACAAACAGGCATTAAACGACTTGTGATTGCCGGAGGTGTCGGAGCCAATGAGCGGCTTCGTGAACGGTTGAACCTGCTTTCAGAAAAGTTACAAAGCGAAGTTTTTTACCCACGTTTTGAGTTTTGCACCGATAATGGTGCCATGATTGCCTATGCGGGTTATTTAAGGCTCAAAGCGGGTCAACATGAATCGCTTGAATTTAATGCCCGGGCTCGATGGCCTATGGAGGAGTTATGCCCCGCCCCGTAAAAATTGATTACGACATTCTCATTATTGGCGGCGGTATGGTTGGCATCAGTCTTGCGGCTGCACTTTCCAATCAGCCGTTACGCATTGGAATCATCGAAAGCACCCCTCTTTCTGCCAAAATTCAACCCAGTTATGATGACCGAATCATCGCGCTCTCTTACGGAAGCCGCTGCATTCTTAAAAGTATTGGCGTTTGGGACGAACTTCAGAGCGATATCTGCCCCATTGATAAAATCCACGTTTCAGACCGAGGGCACTGCGGCTTTACCCGCCTAAATGCGGCGGATGAATCGGTTGAAGCGCTTGGCTATGTCATCCCCAGTCGCAGCATTGGCCTAACCCTTCATGCACATATTAAAAAACAAGCCAATATCGATTTTATCTGCCCCGCTCGCTGGACAGAGCTTGAGTCAAACCCCGATCACATCACACTGGCAATCACAAAAAAGAGTGCCAAACCACAAACCATGACCACCCGTTTATTAGTCGCAGCCGATGGGGGGCAATCTGCAATACGTGAAAAGCTCGGCATTCAGACAAAAACCAGTGATTACCAACAAAGCGCCATCATCACCAACATCACACCCGAACTGCCCCATCAGAACAGAGCTTTTGAACGCTTCACTGAAACTGGGCCACTGGCCATGTTGCCGATGACTGAAAATCGCTGCTCTGTTGTCTGGACAGCTCGCACCGATCAACAGCAAGAAATTCTTGGTCTGGATGATGAAACCTTTCTCAAAAGGCTGCAAGAGCGTTTTGGTTATCGCTTGGGTCGATTAACAAAAGTAGGCTCACGTTTCGCGTATCCACTCCAACTGATTCAAGCGCTGGAGCAGGTTCGTCCGCGGATTGCCATTATTGGAAATGCAGCCCACTCCCTGCACCCACTGGCGGGACAAGGCTTTAATCTTGGGCTGCGTGATGTCGCAGCGCTGGCAGAAACCATCGCAACCACAACTCAAAAGGGCGGTGACCCCGGCGATATCAATATTCTTGAGCAGTATGCTGAGACACGAAAGCAAGATTATCGTACGGTTTTAACCGCCACCGACACGTTGGTTCGCCTGTTTACTCAACCCTTCATTCCGGTGGCCATTGCACGCAATAAAGTGCTGACGCTACTGGATCTCTTTCCGCCCGCCAAGCGCCTATTAGCTCAACACGCGATGGGCATTGCAGGTAAACAGTCACGGCTCACCCGAGGATTATCGTTATGAAGACTGATTACGATGTTTTGATTGTAGGCAGCGGCATGGTCGGCGCAGCCATTGCCAATGCGCTTGGCGATAGCCCACTGCGCATTGGCATCATTGAAAACCATATGCCAAACTTAAAGTGGCCACCTGAAAATTTTGATATTCGCGTTTCTGCTATCACCCGTGCATCCCAGCGATTTTTTGAAAATCTTGGTGCTTGGCAGGGCATGGTAGATCGCCGAGTCACGCCTTATAATGAAATGCACGTATGGGACAGCACGGGCGGTCACGGCGAGATCCTCTTTGATGCCGCTGAAATCAATGAGCCTAACTTAGGTCACATCATTGAAAACAGCGTAATCCAATCCGCTCTGGTAGAGCGCTTTAATGATTTCGACAATATTGAGCTTATCTGTCCCGCCAACTTCACTCGCTTGGCCTTTGAAAAAGAGCATGCCTGGTTGGAGCTTGATGATGGTAAAAAACTCACCGCCAAGTTAATCATCGGCACGGATGGCGCGAATTCACGTGTCCGGAAAATTGCGGGAATCACAACTAAAGGTTGGCAGTACGATCACAAAGCGGTGGTCACTGTCGTTAAAACTGAAAAACCACACCAAAACATCGCTTGGCAACGGTTTTTGCCGACCGGCCCTTTAGCTTTTTTACCGCTTGAAGAGGGTTACAGTTCGATTGTCTGGTCGACCTCGCCATCGCAAGCCGACCAACTGGTCGCGATGGATGCTAATCTGTTCAAACAAGAGTTAGAGCAAGCTTTTGAAAACAAGCTAGGGGCAATTACAGAAGTTGGCCAACGCGGAGCGTTCCAACTCAAACTGCAACACACCACCGACTACACCCGTCCACGCCTGGCGCTGGCCGGAGATTCCGCTCACGCGGTTCACCCTCTTGCCGGTCAAGGCGTTAATTTAGGGCTACTTGATGCAGCGGCACTTGCTGAAGTGATTCTGGATGCGCACCAAGCGGGTAAAAATATCGGCTCTCATCAAGTTTTACGTCGTTTTGAACGTTGGCGCAAAGGCGACAACCTCGCCATGCTCGCCGCTATGGACGGCTTCAAACGCCTCTTCAGTAACCAAGCCGCCCCCGTTCAATTCATGCGTCACCTTGGATTGAATGTGACGAACAGAGCCACACCACTTAAAAACTTCTTTGTTAAATATGGCATGGGGTATAAGGGCGATTTACCAAAGGCTTGTCGAATAAACGGATCAGTACAACGTACTTTTAGTGAAAAAACTGATAGTGACCTAAAGCAATAAATTTGAATTTAGGCTGATATTTTTAATATCTTAATTTGGTTATAACAGCGAAAGTATGCTCTTCGTGCTAAAGTCTCTCTCTATTTAAAGTAAAACCCTTTATCTGTTACCATTTATATGTGTTCTTTTAGAAATATACTGAAGGTTTTTTGCGGGTTTGTTGGAATAAATTAAGTTGGTTATATTAACAAAATATTTATCAATAGCCTTCGCTATTATTATGCTGACAGCATGCGGTGGCAGCTCTAGCGGTGGTGATATCACACCACCGGATACAAATATCACAAAGAGTCCTTCTTCCGTGATGAATTCAACCCTGGCTGAGTTTTTTTTTACAGCCACGGAGACAAAGGCTTCGTTTGAGTGCAGCCTTGATGGTAGTGAGTTTGTTAGTTGTACCAGCCCTGTAAACTATGAAGGCCTGACGGTGGGTGATCACACATTCAAAGTCCGAGCCATTGATATTGCGGGAAATACGGATCCCACGGATGCAGTTTACCAATGGGGTATTGATACCACACCGCCCGATACAAATATTACAAAGCGCCCTTCTTCCGTGATGAATTCAACCCTGGCTGAGTTTTTTTTTACAGCCACGGAGGCAGAGGCTTCGTTTGAATGCAGCCTTGATGGTAGTGATTTTGCTGACTGTAGCAACCCTGCAAGCTACGAGAACCTGGCTGAAGGCAGTCATACATTCAAAGTTCGAGCCATTGATATTGCAGGAAATGCAGATTCTACGGATGCAGTTTACCAATGGGATATTGATACCACACCGCCCGATACAAATATTACAAAGCGCCCTTCTTCTGCGACGGGCTCAACTCGGGCTGAGTTTTCTTTTACAGCCACGGAGGCAGAGGCTTCGTTTGAGTGCAGCCTTGATGATAGTTCGTTTGTTAATTGTAGCACCCCTACAACCTACGAAGACCTGGTTGAAGGCAGTTACACATTCAAAGTCCGAGCCATTGATATTGCAGGAAATATGGATCCCACAGATGCAGTTTACCAATGGGAAATTGATACCACACCGCCCGATACAAATATTACAAATGATCCTTTTCCTCAGCCCACAGAGCTAACTGATGCTATTTTTTTGTTTGAGTCAGAGGCAGACGCTTCGTTTAAATGCAGTCTTGATGACGGTAATTTTGAGAGTTGCACCAGTCCTGTAAATTATACAGGTCTGAAGGCGGGTGATCGCACATTCAAAGTTTGGGCGATTGATGCGGCTACCAACGAAGGTCAGGCGGCAACCTATCATTGGGAAATTTACAGTAACGACCCTTTATTTTCAGGCCAGTGGCATCTGAAAAATACAGGGCAAGCGGGTAATGATGGAATTCTAGGCATTGTGGGTGAAGATATTAATGTCGAGCCCGTTTGGAGCAATTGCCTTGAGAGCTCATGTCGTGGGGAAGGGGTTCGCATTGTTGTTGTTGACGACGGACTGGAAATTGGGCACGAAGATCTAAAAGCAAACGTAGTACCCGGTAAAAGTTATAACTATTCTGATGAGGGAACTGATCCATCACAAGGGAGTAAGCATGGCACTAGTGTCGCAGGCATCATTGCTGCTCGGGATTTGAATGGCGTGGGCGTTAGAGGGATTGCGCCTCGTGCTGAGCTGGTCGGATATAACTATTTGATGGAGCAGACTGATGAGAATGAAGCTGATGCGATGACTCGAGACGCAGTAGACAACCACATCTCTAATAATAGCTGGGGGGTTCCTGATTACAGAGGGATACTTTTTGATTCTTCGGCTCTCTGGCGTACGGCGATTGATGAAACGGGGCACAAAGTTGGGCGCAATGGTTTAGGGGTCATTTATGTTTGGGCGGCGGGTAATGGCCATGCAGGGGACTTCAGTGATAATTCAAATTACGATGGCTATGCGAATTATCGGGGCGTTATCGCCGTGGGCTCAGTGAATAATTCAGGCCAACGCTCTATTGACAGTGAGCAGGGAGCGAATCTGTTAGTCAGTGCTCCGGGGGGAGAGGATTGTAAAAAACATGGCATTGTGACGACAGATAACACTGGAAGTAGTGGTTATAGTGCTGATGATTACACCGATTGTTTTAATGGAACTTCTGCTGCAGCGCCGATGGTATCTGGTGTGGCCGCGCTGATACTGCAGGCCAATCCTGAATTAGGGTGGCGTGACGTTCACGCTATTTTAGCGCACAGCGCGAAAAAAAATGATCCAGATCAATCCGATTGGAAAATAAATGGCGCAGGGCTGCATGTGAACCATAACTATGGCTTTGGCGTGGTGGATGCGGAGGCTGCTGTTTTGTTAGCAAAAAACTGGGATTTTTTGGGGGCTGAGAAAAAGTTTTCGATACAGGCTGATAATGTTAATAAACCAATTGGAGATAATGATGGCACCTCTTCTGATTCAACTTTGAGTGTAAGTTCGAGTGGCATCAGTCAACTTGAGTTTGTTGAAATCAAATTTAGTGCTGCGGATCACACTTACTCTGGTGATCTGGAAATAATATTGGTTAATGTGACAACAGGAACAGAGAGTCGTTTAGCAGAAAAGCATAAGTGTGATGGTAGGTTTGGTGGATGTGCGCCTTATGATGCATGGCGCTTTGGTTCAGCACGCCACTTCGGTGAAAGTGCAGATGGAGATTGGCAGTTAATTATTAGAGACAAGAGTTCGAGTGATAAAGGGACATTTCAGTCATGGGGGCTGACCTTTTACGGAACTTAGGATTAATAGTTTATTATGAATATAATATTGTTACGTAAATGGGCTTTTGTGAGCATCATCATGGGGCTGATGGTGCTCCACTCAGGTTTGTCGGTGAGTTCATCTTCGAAAATGGGTGAAGCTGGGCTTGCGGAGTTACCGCATTACTTTTGGTATGACGGGGATCGGAAAAAATCCGTCTGGGTGAATCCGGAGTTAATCGCTGAATTCAAGTTAAAGCCTGAAACAAGCGCTCAGCTAAGGTCACTTTATGCCGCGAAAGAAGTTGATGTAAAATCACCCTATATTCGCTTGTGGAAGATTAAGGATCACACCTCAACCAAAGCGGTTGCTAGAAGCTTAAAGTCCGGAACGGACAGCAATCTCTCTCCTGTATTGCATGATACGGCATCAACTCATGGAGTAAAAAGGGCTCTGCCAGGGAATGTTCTGGTTCAAATGAAGCCTGACTGGAGCCAGAAAGAGATAGAGGCATGGTTTGATGCGCATGCTTTAACTGTGATCAAACCTCTAACATTTGCGCCGAATACTTTTCTGATACAGACAGAGTCAGGGCTGGACTCTCTTAAAACTGCGAATCGAATTTACGAAACAGATGATGTCGTATTGGCTTCGCCCAACTGGTGGCAGGAAGTCGTTGCGCGGTAGTTCCTAAACATACATCTCCTGCTCATCATTCAGTCGCAGCCAGCCTTTGACGATGCGATAAATAAGCCAGATCATATTGGCGATCAAGATGACATATCCAATACCAATAAATATGGTTATAAATCCAATAGCGCCCCATAACAAACTGAACCAAAAAGTGCGTATTTGCCACCTGAAGTGGGACTCCAGCCAGGTTCCTTGAACACTCTCCCTTTTAATGTAATTAATAACAACCGCAATAATAAGTGTAATACCAAGAAAAAATGAAACGGCTTGCAAAGCATAAACAACGGTGGCAATTGTTTTGGTTGAGGTGGGGGCATGTTCGTTAAGCATTTCGGCTTCTCCTTTGTGATTGCTTTATTGTTAGCAACTGACGATGATTAATTTTACACTGTTTTCATTTTATCTATGAAAAAATCTCTGAATAAGCCATGAACAATAAACAAAAATGAGTCACTTACTTTTGGGTTTTGATGCCACGCAACTGATTTTTATCGGATTGATTTTTGTCTGGACGGGCTTTGTTCGTAGCGGTTTAGGTTTTGGAGGGGCGGCACTGGGGTTGCCGTTGATGCTGTTTATCTATGACCAGCCCATATTCTGGCTGCCGGTCATTGGTTTGCACCTGCTATTTTTTTCTGCTCTCACGCTGCGCACTCGCCTTCATGATGTAGATTGGGCTTACCTACGCAAATCCAGTCTCTTCATTATTCCGCCTGCTTTGGTGGGAGTTTTTGGTTTAATTACTTTACCTAACCAGTGGCTGGTGATCTTCATCTACTCTGTGACACTCTTTTATGCATTGGTGTGGCTATTCAATATAGTGATTCATAGCAATCAGGAGTGGAGTGATAAGTTGTTACTGCTATTTGGGGGGTATGTGGCGGGTATGTCGCTGACGGGTGCGCCATTAATGGTGGCTGTTTATATGCGTAATGTTGCTTTTGAACAGCTGCGCAATACCTTGTTTGTGCTTTGGTTTGTATTGGTGGGCATTAAAATGAGCACCTTTGTTGCATTTAGTGTGGAGCTGAATTGGCAGTTTTCGCTGTTATTACTGCCCGCAGCAGCGATCGGCCATATAATCGGATTAAAATTCCATGATGCAATTTTGAAAAATAACCGACTGTTTAAACAGGTGGTGGGTGGCGTGTTAGTTGTGATTAGTGGGCTGGGATTATGGAGTGTTATTTTGTAGATTTGCTCACAAAATAAAAAAATTAAAGTAAAAATTATTATGGCCGATGGTATTCTTACCGCTCTTACCTTAGTAATAAGGTAAGAAATATTTGTTTAAGCGGATTAAGTATAAAAATAAATATAAAAATATGTCATTTGTTTGTTAAGGATTAATTTTTTGACAAGGTTGTCTCTCATGTTGTTACAAGAGGGGACTCACACTATGAGATCACGCAAGAACTTCTACCGAACACACTTGTTATCAAGTCTGTTTATTCTTTCGTCAGGAGCCGCCATA